>PXDL01000552.1 GCA_003566395.1 Balneolia bacterium
ATAATGCTGAATGTGTATCCGTTTCTATCGAGGGGTCGTATCCTTGGAGAAGCACAAAAAGGGAACACAACCATTGATTTTCTAAAACATAAAACCAAAAACAAGGTTTTATAAAAACAAAATTTCGATCTCCGGCCGCGGAGCTAGAAACAGAAAATCAACACCAAAATAACTAAATAAATCAAAGATAAAATGCCAAAGACAAACCCCAGCGTCGGCAGGCACGTTCTATTCGTTGTGCTTGTAAAACTATGGCAACTACTACGTATTGTAGTGGGATCTGTTCGTAGTGCTCTTGGTTCACTTATTCATAAAGTGATACCGCTTGTTCGCTATGGAGTAAACAAATCCCCAGTAACAATAGGTAAGATTGGTATTGTATTCTCGCTGTTCTTGATGATTTTCGGAACAGTATTTTTGCATGTTGCAAAACCTGTATACGCGAACGATACGCTTAATTTCCAAGCTCGGCTTCTCACTAGTAGTGGGGCAGTTGCACCCGACGGAGTCTACAACGTCGAATTTAAACTGTACGACCAAGAGACCGGTGGAACTGAACTCTGGACTGAGACTCGATTAACGACTGATAGCAGTGACCTTCAGGTGACTGTGCGCAGTGGTTACTTGAGCGTTTACCTAGGCGACAAAACAAACTTCCCAAGCAGTATTGATTGGAATAATCAACACTACCTGACGATGAACATCGGCAGTACCGATACCACACCAGTTTGGGACGGAGAGATGACACCGAGGATTCGGCTCACTAGTGTACCCTTCGCTTTTGCCGCCGACACCGCCAACACAGCCACCAGCTTAGAAGACGTGCAAGGAAGTAACACAGGCACTCTCAGCTTCGATACCCTCACAACCAACCAAAGCATCCTTCTACCTAACGCTACCGGTACTGTGGCGCTACTGCAGAACGCGCAGACGTTTACCGGAGCCATAACATTCGGTGCGAGCGGCACAGGATTAACTGTCACAAATGATGCACAAATAGACGGTCGCCTGACGGCGGGTAACGTTCGGATAACTGGCGGCACAACCTATGGACTGTATTACAGGGATAGCGCTGGGAATCTTGTGACAACGAATGCTGGCCAGAGTGGTCAGTGTTTGCGTGGGTTTAATGGTGCGGCGCCTGAGTGGGGGACGTGCACTGGTACTGGCGATATCGTTCAGGGCGGTAATACGTTTGGTGAAGTCATTACTATAGGTTCAAACGATAACTTTGGCCTAGAGTTTATTACTGATGATACCGTGCGCTTGGCGATTGCTAACGATGGCGACATCTCCCTTCAGGGCAACACGGAGATAACTGACAGCAACACCTTTACGGTTGGCACTGGTGCTACTACCCTCGGCGGCACTCTAAGCGTCACTGGTGAGGCTACCTTTGATGATGGCATTACCGTTACGAGCGAAGGCATCGATGTCACTGGCGACAGTAGCTTTGCTGGTGACATCACTGCAACAGGAGACGCTACCTTCACTGCTGATATTGATACCACCACAACCTTCCAAATTCAAAATGCTATTGGTACTACGCTCCTCAATGCTGATACAGAAAACATGCGCATTGGGATTGGTACTGACACTCCAGCTTATGCTCTCGATGTTGTCACGGCTGATGCTATCTCTGCTCGTTTCAGTGGTAGAGTCATCGGTGTTGATGCAGTAGAGGATGATGAGTTTGTGACACTTGGCCAAGCGAACACACTGTATCAAACAGTTGGCGACATTGGCGTCGAAGCCCTCAACAGTCTTGACGGTGCCCTTACTATCCAAGGCACCACCAGCCAAATCACCATCACTGACAATGGCACTGACACCATCACCCTCAGCCTTGGCACTGACGTCACCCTCCAAGGCAACACCTTCAATGGTCCTGACCAACTGGTACAACTCAATGCCACCGGCCAACTGCCAGCACTTGACGCCTCACTCCTGACTGATCTCAATGCCACCGAGCTTACCACCGGCACGGTCGCCAACGCCAGACTGGTCAACAACGGTGAACTCACCGTCACCGCCGGCACCGGCCTCACCGGCGGTGGTAGCGTTGCCCTTGGCGGCACCACCACCATCGACCTAGATGACACTGCTGTCACTCCAGGCAGCTACGGCTCTGCATCCCAAACCAGCACCTTCACGGTTGACCAACAGGGACGATTGACGGCAGCTGGTAGTACGAGCATCGCCATTGACGGTAGTCAGGTTACCGGTGGCACTATTGACGATGCTCGCTTGAGTAGCAACGTTGCCTTGCTTGATCGCAATAACCAAACCTTTACTGGTAATCAGCAAGTCTTCCAAAACACTACAGACGGCACGACTGCCTTTAGTATTCAAGACGCACTCGGTACTACGCTCCTTAATGCTGACACCACCAACATGCGCATTGGCATCGGTACCGAAACTCCAGCCTACGCACTAGACGTTGTCACTAGTGACGATATCGCTGCTCGCTTTAGTGGCCGTGTTATTGGTGATGACGCCGTGAACAATGATGAGTTTGTGACACTTGGCCAAGCGAACACATTAATTGGTGATGCAAATGCAAATGCAATACTGCAAGACGGGAATGCATTTGGAGAAATGATTACCATTGGTGCTACCGATAATCATGATCTGCGCTTTATAACGAATAATAACGAAGCTATGCGAATACTTGCCAATGGTAATGTTGGTATCGGTACAGACAATCCGCAGGCTCTACTTGATGTAGATGGTGACGTGCGAATCGGAAGTAGCCTAGAATTTACTGAAGCAGGTACAGGTGGCAACACCATCAGTATCCCAGATACAAGCTATCTACGTTTTGGAGCAGATGGGCAGCATGACACGCATGTACTGGTTGTAGGTGATGACTTCGGTGGTGGCGGCAGAATAAACTTGCGCTATGGTTCAGCTGGCCTTCTTTTTGATAATGTGACCGGTTCGGCCACGAACAACCGTGGCATATTAACAGCTGACGGTAATTTCGGTCTTGGCACAGGGAGCCCTGGACCCTATCGCTTAAACGTACAGGGTGGCAATGTGAATATTGCCGATAATCTAGAAGTTGGCACAAACCTTAGCGTTGATGGAACGAGCACTTTCAACGACACTATCACCGTTAACGCTGGCACTGGTATTGTTGCAACATTCTCTGGGCGTGTCTCTGGCGCTGACGCTGTTGCTAATGACGAATTTGTTACGCTCGGTCAAGCCAACACGAATTATCAATCAGCTGGGGACTACTTCCTGCAAAACGGTAACAGCTTTGGTGCAACTGCAGTATTCGGTACGACTGATACGTTTGGGCTTGATATTCAGACTGACGGAACAACTAGGATAGGCGTTTCAGACATAGGTAACGTGGCGTTTAACACTGACACGTTGTTCGTTGATGCAGTGAATGACAGAGTACAAATTGGTTCAGATGCGAGTATAGACGCGCGACTGAGTGTGATCGGCGGTGCTGATCAGACTCAGTTGCTTGTTCGTGCCAATTCAACCCAGTCCTTTAGCAACCCACTGGTGTTGCTGCAGGATAGTACTGGTGGTGAATTGGCGCGATTAAACGCAACTGCCAGTAGTTTGTACCTGGGATACGAAGCCGGTGGGTCGACCGCTTCAGGAGAAAATAATATAGGAATAGGCGCGAGCGCTCTGGGCG
>PXDL01000583.1 GCA_003566395.1 Balneolia bacterium
CTTAGCCAGATCAGTAACTTTCTCGTTGAGCCATTCCTGACGGAGTTGCTCTTTCGCCGCTTTATCCAACGCCATGTTTTTACCTCTCTCTAGTACAGACCGTTATTATACCACACGGGCACACGTCTGTCAATTATTAATTGTGAATGACACCTTGCCGCCTTTCTTGATCGTTTCAATCTCCGAATCCACAAAGACAGCGAGATCTTGCTTGCGAGTAATCGCCTTGGCGATCATTGTATCGTAGGGGACTCGCATGATAATATCGGTATAGATGCATTTACGATGCTGTCCATTCCTCCATGTCCTTGCTTCACTTTGAACGCGATTTTGATAACTGAAATCGTTGGAGTAATAGTAGGTGTATCGCCCAGCGGTGAGTGTGATTCCCATACCTCCGACTGCTTGATTTGATACGAAAAATCTAACTCCACTAGAATCGTCTTGGAAAGATTCAATGGCGTTCTTTCGATCTGCGTAATCAACTCCTCCATGGAATTCAACCACTGATCGATCTCCAAACTCACTTCGGAGTGTCTTGCTAACAAGGTCCACCTCCGGACGAAATCTGGCCCAAATGACCACTTTCTCAGTAATACCGAGTGTCTTAATGTCTTCGACCAAGGCCTGCAGCTTAGGATTAGGGCCCGGAATAGGTTTAGTGCCGAATCCTCCGTCTTCCAAATTGAATGGGAAGTTTCCGCCAACAATTTGTTGGTATCGGGTGAGTCGTTCAAGGATGGTTGCAGTGACAAGGCTATCGCCTTCGATCTCAGCTTCGAACAGGTCTTTAAGAGACTGCATAGCTCGCTTTTGATCGTCTGTCGGCTCGACAAACAACTGTCGGTACGACTTTTCTGGCATATCAATGCACTCATCAGTTCTGACAGCATAAACATAGGGCTCCACCTTCTCTAGCAACTGGGTTACGTTCTGGTATCCGACAATCTGTCGATTCTCGAAACCGCCTATCTGGCAGTAAAGATTCTTGAACTGGAAATAGGACTTGCACCCTATAATCCACTGATTCAAGAATCTGAACTGCGAGTAAAGATCCTCGACTCCCTGAGTGATCGGGGTACCCGTCATGATCAGCCGGTACATGCTCTGCTCGCCGATCGCATAGCAGGCCCATGTCCGGGCCGTCTTCTTACGACCCCTGCGCTCGGACTTGATACCGCTGGCCTCATCAATAACGGTCATTGTCTCGTGAGACTTGGCAAATGCGGCCGCAATCTCTCCTGCCTTGCCTTGGCTCAGGGCTTCAATCCCAACAACGAACACCTTGAGGGCATCGGTCTCCTTGGCCGCAAATTTTTTGGCTTCGGCGTTCATCCCAGATTGCATGACAAACACATCATAATCAATTGGGCAGAACTTCTCGAACTCCGACTCCCAGACCAGCTTGATCGGGGTAGGACATACGACAACCAAGGCATTGATCTGTTTATTAATGAAACGGGCGGCGGCGAGATTGATCGCGGCATAGGTCTTGCCCGTTCCCATTTCCATGAAGTAGGCGAAGTTATAGTGCGGCCACGCATAGGCCATTGCCTTCTTCTGGTGCTCCATTGGAGGGAGCTTGTACTCAAGCTTCTTCATCGTCTTCCTCCAGCCAGTCCAGTTCACGCTCCAGACGTTTAGCGTCGTTGATCGCCTCGACCTTCAAACGGGCCTGGCGGCGACGTTCATCACGAGCCCTGAGATACTCGTTGCTATAATCACGAACAGGGCGCTGGCCCGAACCCAAGACAAACTTGGGCCTCTGGTTACTGCTACTACTCATTTTGTCTGTCTCCAGTGGGTCGACCTTATTTGGTCGACCAAGTTTTGATGTGTTTAGTGTTCATGTGAATCATGAGACGTCGTGTGATCTCACAATCGCTGACGGCTCGGTGGGCAGTAAGGTCGGATATATCAATACCCTGCTGATTTGCAGCATTGACAAGTTTCTGCCATCTTCCTTCGCCTGCTCGTTTCTTGAACTTAGGGGGCTCCCCATAAATGTCGGAGTAAGGCACCATGACGTCCGTCCAGTCTCGCAAAGCTCCTGGAAGGCCGTTAAGCTCGCAAGTTTGGGTAACGATTCGTTGGTCAAAAGACGCGTTATAAGCGTAGATCTGCTTTCGAAACACAGCGCGGATGAAATGGCCGTAGACGGACAACCAATCTGGCGAATCTTTGACTCGGTCATTGCTGATGCCATGGATCGCAGCTGCGTCGTCAGGAATTGGTCGGGAGGGCTTGATGAGGGTGTCAACGAGGACTTCTCCTGTGAACGCATCGATTACTCCTACCTCGCAAAGTTCTGCCTTGCTGTCAAGACCGGTAGTCTCGGTATCGACAATCACAGCATTCTTTAAATCAAAAAAGGACATGAGTTGCTCCTGAAAAACACCGCCCACGAAAAGAGGTTAACGTGGGCGGCGGGGCCACAACAGGCCAGGCGGATTAGCTGGCAGCTTTAGCAGACTTCTCAGCCTTCGCTTTCTCAGCCTTCGCTTTCGCAGGCTTCTCGGCAGCCTTCGCTTCCTCAGCCTCCTTCGCGGCTTTCGCCTCGGCTTTCGCCTTCGCGGCTTTCGCCTCGGCTTTCGCCTTGGCTTCGGCCTCCATCTTACCCATGCGTTGGCGGGCCGCTTCAACGAAGGGCTTGCTTACGCGGGTAAAGGCATCGACACCGGATTCCTGCTCAGGTTGCGGATCGCCTTCTTTCAGCTTCTTCAACTCGGCTTCATTTGCCTTATCTTTCTTGGCAATGGCACCACGGATCCGGTTACCCAGATTCATGCGTTGCTGGCCGACGTTCAAATGAGCGTACTTGGTGGCCAGTGATTCGTCACCGGTAACACGGACTGCCAGTTTCTCGACTTCGTCGATAGTCATACCGGCCAGAGCAGTGGCAACGGGGTCGCCGCTGTGATGAGACACGGTACCGTTGGCAGTACGGGTACGGACGTAGTTATCTACCTTGGGGCGGATGGTAGTCTTGTCGGAAGCCTCGGCGGCTTTGGTTTCGGCGGTCGGGGTCGCTTGGTCTTGCTCAGTCATGGTAAATCTCCGTTGGTTATTGGGGTCGTTCGCTCTAAGAACCCCTATTATACCACGTCACTCCTACCCGGTCAAGAACCTGTTTAGAAGCGACGTGACGAGGGTACTAAACCTGAAACTCTAATCTGCCGACGCCGTTACGCACCTCCCAATATGCGTTTAATTCGGTCGATTTCCAGACTAATGTCCTCCTGTTCTGAGCATAACTCTTTGTATCGTCCTTCAGCCAACTCCTTGTTATATGCTGACAGGTCATCTATTGATATAAACTCTTTGAACCGCTGGACGGCGTCCTCGAACGAGTGATGGTCCCTGTGACAGATACCTATATCAGATGCAATATAGGTATTAAATTTCGGATCTTTTAGACCTCCGAAATTATTAACCCTAAACGACGCAGCAATATTATGTTTGGCTCGGATCTCGCCCAATAGGACTTGTATTTCATTCAGACGGTCCATTACGCACCCCCCAGCACCTGTGCTTCGAATTTGGCTTTCAGGCCGTCTTTCTCCACCTGCTTGCGACGCTCGATGGCTATCTCGCGTACTTCCGTCCCTGCTTGGGTTATCGCGTCCCGGTCAAGA
>PXDL01000398.1 GCA_003566395.1 Balneolia bacterium
GTCAAAAAAATAGGTTGCGGCCTCTTCGTCCAAATCTGTTCGCCGGTAGCGGATAGAACCTGAAACCGATTCTTCGTCGGACTGAAGTCGCAGTCCGGCATCTTCATACCCGGAATAATCGTCGCCGGTAACCCATCTTCCTTCAAAATTTGATTGATTTGGAGGCGTTTCAGATTGTTCTCTTTCACACGATAATAAAGTAGCGGCAAAAAAAATTAAAGTGACTAATAATTTGATAATATACTTGAACATCAATACGAAATCTTAAGGTTCTTGGGTTTGATTGATAATGACATTTTGGAACTCAAAAGCTTTTTCAGCGAGGATGTGACTAAAGAATATATGTACATAACTAACATCCGCTGAACTACCTGATTCTGTAAGGTGAGTGTTGAATTGCTCAGTGGGGCGCTTTAGTAAGCTGAATGCCGGACTTTTGTAAAGTATTCTAAAAAAACAAGATTTTTGGCACGGATAGTATCTGTTTGTAGTTTTATTGATGTTCAAACAATTAAAATTAATTATAAACTCAATGTACAGAAAATGAGACTACTGCTTAATATAGGTATCATAGTTGCATTATTCGGGGTAATTGTCGCGTGTGATGCAGTACAGGAGACGGAAAGTTACGGTGGGATGACTGATGCTTCCATCGACAGAGAAATGAACACACAATATCAGCGTGTACGTGTAACCAGCGTAGCCACAAATCTGGAGCACCCCTGGGCGGTTGCGTTTAAGCCGGACGGAAGCATGCTCGTTACGGAACGAACCGGAGCTCTCAAGCATGTCCGGGACGGCTCTGTTACTGAAATTAGTGGATTGCCGGATATCAACTCGTTTCGCCAGGGTGGTCTGCTGGATGTTGTATTACATCCCGAATATGAAGACAATGGATGGATTTACATCACCTATTCTAAAGCAAATGACGGTGATGAAACGGCCACCATGCTCATCAGAGCAAGGATAGACGGCGAGAGCCTCACAGATATAGAAGAACTTTTTGTTCAGGACAGGTATTCCGAACCCGGACGTCATTATGGTTCTCGTTTAGCCTGGACGAATGACGGTTATTTATTAATGTCGATCGGTGATCGCGGATCGGACCCTCCCAGAGCGCAGGATACAAACGATCATGCCGGAACTCTGCTGAGGTTATATGATGACGGAAGCGTCCCGGACTCCAATCCTTTTGTAGGTAGGAACGGATATCTTCCTGAAATCTATTCCTACGGCCACAGAAATATTCAGGGGCTTGTAGTAGATCCGGAAACCGATGAAATTTGGGTAACCGAGCATGGCCCACGCGGAGGCGACTTGCTTCATCGTGTTGAAAAAGGCAAGAATTATGGCTGGCCTGTAGTAACCCAGGGTTTCGACTACGGTACACAGGAGCTGTACGACTTCACCGAGGGTCGCGAAATGGAAGGTATTGAAAGTCCGTTTTTTGAATTTTTGCCTACCTTGGCCCCCTCCGGTCTGGCCCTGGTGAACGGTGGAAATTTTGATCACTGGCAGGGCGATTTGTTAGCTGGTGGCCTGCGTCCGCAGCGCATACTTCGGATCACAACGGGCGAAAATGAAGTTCATCACATAGAAGAGCTTTTCACCCTTGAGTTCGGACGAATACGTGACGTGCGTCAGGGACCGGATGGAAATATTTACTTCCTGACGGATCAAAGTGATGGTGCACTTTACAGAGTTGAAGCTATTGAAAGAAGCTGATGCTAATATTCACAGGAAGGGTGAGTACTATTCGTACGTTACCCTTCCTGCTTTTGAGGACTCAAAAAACTTACTCGTTTATCAACTTTCAAACTCCTCTTGCGGTACATCAAAACAATTAGAACGGTGAGACCCAAGCCTAAAAGCATTAAACCGACCTGAACATAAAAAAGAGAAAAAAACACCGGCCGTTGTAATGGAGTCGTGTTTCCGTGTAGTACATATCCACCCCAAAGAAAAGGATCGCTGTTGATCGTATTAAGGTAGTCGAGACGGGCTTTGCGCAGGGCAACAGGTTTGGCATTGCCTTCGTCGAGATACTGGAAAAATTGCCCGGTAATATGGGAAGCCGTTTGATCTTTAACAGGCCACAGGTTCATTAAAAGGCTTTGCGCTCCCGCATAAGTGAATGCCCTGGATAGCCCGAGAATACCACTTCCCTCAAGATAATCACCGCTGGCCGACTCGCAGCTGCTCAGAACCACAAGATCAGTGGTCATATTCATTTCAAAAAGATTATAAGCTCTGATTATGCCGTCATCGCCATATGTGTCGGAATCAACAGGATTGTCGGCATGAAGGTATAAAGCAGAAAAAAGCGGATTCTTATTTTCTACAATACTGTGGGTAGCTAAATGCAAAATCCGGGAAGTTCCGGCCACACGGTTAAATGCCCGTTTTGTAACTTCCTCATTAATAAAGGAAACGGCGGGTTGCAGGTTTGTGAGCCTTGCTTTGGTTGAATTAATTTCGATGGCGGCAAAAGGGAGGTTAGACATTCCGCTGTGTCCGGCTGCTGCGAAATCACTTATTCCAAAACCTGCATAACTCAAATCATAGGTTGGCTGTATTACCGGTTGCTCTCTGAAAAGATCGGCAATTGTGTTTACGTAGCTAATAGAAGTTTTCTCTATCAAATAAGTGGATGAACCGTAGCTGGTACTGGAATTAGGCTTTGATACGGGTAAAATTTCAAAAGGAACCTGATATAGCAGCCCGTCGGGCACGATATAGAGCATGTCGTAATCAGCCGGTTCAGATTCCCCGAAAAAAGCGGAATAAAGTTCATAGAGTCCGCTCAGGTCTGTTTGCCCCGGTTTGAAGGTATCGCGAACTTCCTCAATTCGCGAAATCAGGGTTCGTCCCGAATTATGCCGTCGCGATGTAATCCCGCTACGCGTTATTTCAATCTGAAAAATATGATTTCCAAATATTGAGAAATAGATAACTTTCTCATTTCGCCCCAGCGCGCGTCTAATCTGCCGGGGATCAACAGATTCGGAATCTACTTCTTCAAGCCGGATGATTTGGTTCAGCAGTTGATTCCTTCTGTTAATAGACTCAAGCAATTCATTTCCGATCTCAATCCGCTCCTGACCGGTGCTCTCGGCCAATTCACCCCGGAGACGTTGAATACGATTCCCAAGGGCGTAATCCTGAAGCAGTTCCTCATCTGAGAGCATGCTCGATTTGAGCAGGGGGTTGTTGAAAAAAGCAGATCTCGAAATCGACCGAAGCTGTTCGTTTACTCCTATCATCTCCGAGGCTTTTCCCAATTCATGAAGTAACTCCATATGGATTCGGTACGCCTCGGTAAACTCCCTTTCCATAAGCATTTGACCGGTTTGCGAGTCGGCTGAACCTTTCAACCAATTTTTTAACTCACGGATATGGGCGGCTGACGATTCATAGGCATCTTCATACTTTCCTTCTTCCAGCATGATCTTATGTCTTACATTATGCATCATAGACATTTCGGTGAACCGAAGGCGTTCAAAATCAAATTCGTCAAAATCTTCAAGTATCAGGCTTGCGGTCTCATGCTGACCGGCACTCAGGAACATATTTGCCAGCCGGATTGAAGTAGTGACAAGTGCTAAATCATCGGAGCGCTGTTTATTTATTTCGGCGGCTTTTAAAAAATA
>PXDL01000592.1 GCA_003566395.1 Balneolia bacterium
CCCTCGATGATCCGCTTTCCGGTTGGCTGCCTGATTATCCCGGCGCCGAAGCCATCACCCTGAAACACCTGCTGAGCCATACCTCCGGAGTGCCCAATTTCACCGCTTTCGATGAGTATCCACGTTTAATGCACCTGCCTGTAGCGCCGGATGATCTTATAGCCCGTTTTTCCGGTGAGCAGCCCGAGTTTGATCCCGGAAAACGGTTCAGCTACTCCAACTCCAATTACATTCTGCTTTCAAGGGTGATGGAGATCGAAACCGGCCGCCCGTTTGGTGAAGCTATCGATGCGTTTATCAGCGATCAGCTCGGCATCAACGGCATGCAGTACGAGCATCCCGACCGGGATTACCCCGACATGGTGGAAGGATTCGCCTATAACGACGGCCTAGAACCGGCCGCCCCCATTCACATGTCGGTACCATTGGGAGCCGGCGGATTAACGGCCAACGGGGATGCATTGCTCGCATTCATCGACCGTTTGTATGATGAGGAGTTCATTTCCGAATCCTCCATGCGGCTCATGACCGAACCACAAAGCGGAAACTACGCGCTCGGCCTCGGCGTCGGTCCCGTCCTCGATCAGCCTTCCATCGGACATACCGGAGGCATAAACGGTTTTGCAAGTAATATGCTGCATCTGCCCCACCGCGATATTTCCATCGTAGTGCTTTCGAACCTTGAAACCGCTCAGGTCGGGCCTATCGTCCGGGATTTACTTTCCATGGTGCTTGAGAAACCTTACACCATTCCCGAGGTGCGTCGGGAAATCCGGGTTGACCCCGAGACGCTCAGCCGCTACTCCGGCCGCTACGAGCTCGCTCCCGATTTTGAACTAAAAATATTTATCGAGAACAACGAGCTGATGGCGCAGGCCACCGGACAACAGGCCGTAAAGCTTCACGCTGAAACCCGGGAACGCTTTTTTATACGCGTGATTGATGCCGTAATTGAGTTTCATGTTGAAGAAGACGGGAGCGTAGAACGGCTCACCCTGAATCAGTCCGGGCAGCAATTTGAAGCCCCGCGAATAGAGTAGGTTAATCCGGAAAAGCTATACTTACGGAACGACTTTGCCTCTTAGTCCATTAGCCGTATTAGAATTACTAATCACCATGAATTTTCAAAAACAGGTATTATGAAATCTTTCTCGTTCAAAAATGGGGACACTATAGATGCCATAGGTCTCGGGACATGGAAATCAGATCCGGGTGAGGCAGGAAAAGCTGTTAAAGAAGCAATCAGAGCCGGATATCGACACATCGACTGCGCCGCTATTTACGGAAACGAAGACGATATAGGCCGGGCCCTCAGCCGGCTTTTTGAAGACGGAGAGGTGAAGCGGGAGGAGCTGTTCATTACGTCCAAGCTCTGGAATTCAGCTCACAAAAAAAACGACGTAATCCCGGCCCTGAAAAAAACACTCGACGATCTGAAGCTGGACTATCTCGACCTGTATTTAATGCACTGGCCCGTTGCTTTCCGTCCGGGTCTGACCGGTGCTCCAAAGAGTGAAAAAGACGTTTTGCCAATTGAAGAGATCCCGATCACAGAAACCTGGGAAGCCATGCTTCAGGCTAAAAAGCAAGGACTTATAAAGCATGCGGGCGTCTCCAACTTTAGCACGGTTAAGCTCGATGAGCTGATCAAAGCAAGTCCGGAAGCTCCCGAGATGAATCAGGTTGAGCTGCACCCGTATTTGCAGCAGGAGAAGTTGCTAAAGTTTTGTAAATCGCACGATATTCTGGTTACGGCCTACTCACCTCTCGGCAGCCGTGACCGTCCCGACGGTATGAAAGCCAAAGAAGAACCCTCGCTGCTTGAAAATCCGGTAATCAACGAAATAGCCGATAAACACGGAGCTACGCCCGCACAGGTTCTTATCAAATGGGCGGTGCAGCGCGACACGATTGTTATCCCAAAATCTTCGAACCCGGACCGGATACGTCAAAATCTGGAAAGCGCCAAACTTCAGCTCAGTGAAGAAGATATGAAGCGGATTCGCGCACTTGATCAGCATTTTCGCTATCTGCCTACAAATTTGTTCCGGACCAAGAGCGGGATGTACGAAAACATTTTCGACGACTGAATCACTCCTTTAGCCTCTCAGGCAGCCCGCTGAACCGCATTGTTTTACGCGAAACGGCCTTTCTAATTACAGCTTCACTGCCTGTAATCAGGACCCGTTTTCGTGCGCGGGTTACCGCCGTATAGATCAATTCTCTGGTTAGAACAGGTGAATCCTGGGCCGGAAGCATCAGCATTACCGAATCATATTCCGAACCCTGGCTTTTGTGCACCGATAAGGCCCAGCATGTTTCCATATTCTCAAGTTGAGCAACCGGACGCAATTCCACTTTTTGACGCCTGTTTTTTGCATCCCAGCTTTCCATGGCAACCCTCAGCTTTTTCTCCCCTGGCTTCGACGCGTCGGATTCATCTACCGTTATTCCCAAATCGCCGTTAAACAGCTTGAGCTGGTAATCGTTTCTTGTCATGATGACCGGCCGGCCTTCGTACCAGCCGTCGGCATTATTTTCCCGGATTCTCAGGAGGTTCTCCACACGTTCATTCATGTCATGCACTCCGGCCGGACCTTTTCTGTGAGCACACAAGAGCTGGAATTTCCCGGCTGTTTTCAATTTCTGTTCGTGTGCAGAGTCCCGATCGGTCCAGGCCGCATATTGGTCTTGCAGCTCGGAACGAATCGCCTCCAGACAGGCCTCAGTACCCGATTTAATCCAAACCACCTCCTCAGTTCCGGATCGGAGCAGTTCCATCACCGCAGAGACATCGCCGCTGTTAATCGCTGAAGCAAGCCTTCCAATCCCTGAATCGGCTGAAAATCTCCGGGAATGTTCAAGCCCGACGATGCAGTCCTGAAGCGCCCCGGTTTCCGCATCACCCTTAACACTAACCGGGTTAGCTGCGACACCGGCTGAATCGCAAAATTCAGCAAAACTTTTGCTAATTACGTTCAACTCATCATGATGGCACATATCTGCAAAAACCGCACCCGACTCCACCGAGGCGAGCTGATGTTTGTCTCCGAGCAGAATGAGTTTGGCATCGGGGCGAAGGGCATCCAGCAGACGGGCCATCAAGGACATATCCACCATAGAAGCTTCATCGACCACAACCACGTCGTAGGGAAGCGGATTTTTGGCTGAAAAAATAAATTGACTACTCTGAAACCGAACCCCCAGCAGGCGGTGGATGGTACGGGTTTGCTCCGGGACCAGCGGCAACACATCGAGCATATCCGGAGCGCTGCTTCGCAACTCCTCCATTCCGGCAAGCATGGATTCTCTTACGCGGTTGGCGGCTTTACCGGTCGGGGCGGCTACAGCAATTCGCACCGGCTTTGTTCCGGCACGCTTTAGGAGCATCAGAAGAATACGCAGCACGGTATAGGTTTTTCCGGTACCGGGACCGCCCGTCACTATGGTTAGATTTTTCGAAAGAGCACACGCCGCTGCCATGCGCTGATAAGCTGATTCATCGCCCGCATCAAAAAGCTGTGAAAACCATTGCTTCATTTCTTCCGGCTGTAAATCGGACCCTGCCTTTTGTTCAGCGCGCCGGCGCAGATTAGCTGCAATACGGGTTTCATAGGAATAAAAGCGGTTGAAATAGAGCCTGCCTGTATCATAAACCAACGGCAAAACCGGCTCATGGCCGGGCTTCGGAACATCCGTTACCGGTGATTGATCGGCCATATATGCTGAGAACTGAAGTCCTTCAAAAATTCCCGGATCAGGAAGTTGCTGCCCGAAAACAGCATCCGCATGGGTTTGCAGCAACTTGATTTCCAGTGATGTATGTCCGAAACGGTTTGCCGCTGAAAGCAGCGCTGCGCAAAGTAGAATATGCTCAGAAGGTTCACCTTTCTTGCCGAGGAAATCACGAAGCGCAAGGTCGATGGGTTCCAGTATCCCGGCATCGGTTAATGATGAAACCACAAGCCCGGAATCAAATGTATGATGGTCGGTGTCCTGACTCTCTTCGGGTTCGCTTGTGTTAAATAAATCCTGCTGCATATCAACCTCCGGTGAAATAGGTGTCGAGACGCTCGGTAAGAACGCGTTCGGGACGGTCGAAAAAGATACCGCCGTGTCCTGAATCGCCGGTGATGCCCCGTAAAAACAGATAATAGCTGCCCCCGATGTGGGTGTCATAGTCGAAGGCATCGCCCAGTTTGGTTTTCAAAAAGCGCATCAGCGCAACGGTGTAAATATGGTACTGAAGACTGTATCCGCGCTCATCCATTACTTTTTTGAGGTTTTCAGGTTGATAATCGCTTTTATCGGTCCCGATCATATCGCTCTTGTAGTCTGCTATGTAGAACCGTCCGTTGTGCTCAAAAACGAGGTCGATGAAGCCGTTCATAAACCCCGTAGAGGGTTCCGGCACGGACGTGATCTTTTCACCCTGAATAATACCAAGCAGCTCATAATACCCGGCCGCCTTCAGGGTGAAATAAAATTCCATCTCGGCCCGGCGTCGTTCAGCAGGGATGTCGGCCAGGCGGGCATCGGAATACGGCAGCTTTTTACACAGCACCGATTCAAGCATGTTCAAAAGCACGTGTTCCCACTGCGGATCAAATCCGTCCTGAGCAAGTGTTTCCCGGATAAGCTGAGGCGCCCGCTCTTTATAAGCGGGAAAATCCAATTCTTCGAACAAGCGGTGCATGCTGGTCCCGGCACGGGCACCGCGCGGGAAATTCATGATGGATTCAAACCCGGCCTGCGAAATCTGATCTTTCTTGCTTTCGGATTCACCCTCGGGTATATGATCGCCGGTTGGGTCGGACTCGAAATTAGCAACCGAAGCATGTTCGGCGCGCGATTTTACCGAGCTGTAGGAAGTAAGGTACCAATCGGAAACATCCGGAAGGCTTCGCGATAAGGACCTAACCGAAAAGGATTCCCGAACCTCCTGCGAGACACCGCTCCACGGCTCCGCGGAATCAGGCGTGCAAACAGCGGCGAGCTGAGGGTGAGCGGACACAAACCGCTTTATACTCTGCTTTATTCCCTCTGCATCGAGTTTTGCGCTGCTCTTTTTGACCGAATCATAGCCATCTAAAAGGTATCGGATTGCTCCCGTCTTAAAGCTTTTGTCGGGATAGTAGGGCACCGAGATATAACAGCGGTCCGCCGCCCTGGTGAGCGCTACATAAATAAGGCGCAGATGCTCGCCCAGCTCTTCCTCATCAAGCAGCGGAGCCAGTGACGTTTTGCTCCAGTCGCTGAAGGCTGCTTTGGTTTCGCCGTTTTCGTGGAAAACCTTTGCATTTTCCGGCGTTTTTTTGGGTCCGGCCCACTTCAACGCCCACAGCGATGTACAGAAGACCACCGGAAACTCGAGCCCCTTGCTGCTGTGTACGGTCATAATCTGCACGAGATCGTCATCGCTATCGAGCCGCATTTCGGTTTCTTCGGAATCGCCGGACTCATTCTTTTTTGTTGTCAGCCATTTTATCAGCTCGTCGAGTCCGGGCCTGCTCCGGCGCTCGTGTTCGTCCATCAACTCGTTGATGTGCATCAGGTTGGTGTACATTCGCTCTCCGTCAGGGAACGCCAACAGCCGCTCCACAACGCGTACTTCTTTACCCTTGAGCCGAGACAGTTTCGAATTCAGAAAACGACGCAGCATGACCGAAAATCCGTCTTTATGCAGCGTCCGGCCGAGCAGGGCGAAGAGTTCCGTAATTTCGGAATTCGCTTCGGCATCGTCTTCGAGCTCCATCAGTTCACTCATACGGAACCCCAGCCGTTTATCAAAAAGGAAGCCGCGCATCAGGGCGGGATTTCCACGTTCGCGAATCAGGTTGAGCAGGTGAAGGATAAACTGTGTCTCCTCCGATTTAAACACACTTTTGGTCGATTTGTGTACACTTTTCACATTGAGGCTGAGCAGTTCTTTTTTCAAAATCGATGCCTCGTTATGGCTTTTCACAAGCGCGGCGATATGTCCGGGTTTAAGTGGGACGAATTCCTCACCCCGGATAAAGCCCGCTTTGCCCGAACTTCCTTTTTGAAGTAAGCGGCTAATTTCCGCCGCAGCCTGACGCATCACAAAACGAGTGGATTCGGTCTTGGTCGTTTTCTCGACGGAATCGGGAAGCAGAAACTGCATGGTTTTTTTTTCCTGCTCATCGCCTTCAAGGTGAAAACGCTGCTCATTTTTGTGGGCCTCCGACGCCATAAATCTAACGCCTGACGGCCACGGCTCTCCCTCGTTCTGCCAGGAAAAAATCGCGTTCACGGCATCCACCATAGCTTTAGAAGAGCGAAAATTTTTACCCAGCGTGAAAGTGCGCACATCCTTGTTCTGCGCGGCTTTTTGATAGCTGAAAATATCTGCGCCCCGGAATTTATAGATCGACTGCTTGGGATCACCGATAAGGTAGAGGCAGTTTTTTTCGGTGGATGGAAAATACAACTCCCGAAACACGGCCAGCTGCACCGGGTCGGTATCCTGAAATTCATCTACCAGCGCAACGGGATATTTTTCCCGCAGCCGCATGCGCATCTCCTGATTTTCCTCAACCGCTTCCTGCATGGAAATCAGCATATCGTCATAATTTCGCAGGCCTCGCTGCTCCTTCAGCTCCGTAAACCGCTGCTGAAAATCCCGAAAAAGGCCGATGAAAAAAGATTCAGCAAGTTCTTCAAGATCAAGGGTTGTGAAATCCTCTACCGCTTCAAAGAAAGGATGGGTAGGAACAGGGTTTCCTTTCTTGGTTTTATCGGCAACATTAACCTGTGCACATTTTAAAAAGGGAGCTTTTTTATCATCGTTGTTGATCATAAAACCGGCTTTCATCTGCGACTGAAAACCATCCAGCCAGCCCGGAATGGCTTCGGGTTTGAAAGAATTCCTTTTCATAACGTCGGAATCAAGCAGTTTGATTATCTCTTCTCTATCAAAAGTGTCGCACATTTTTTTTACAGCCGCAGCATACTCTTCAAGACCCGTTCGAAGGATATCGTCCGGGTTTTTCATCATAAACGAAAGATAGGGTTTCCCCGCTGCAGGCTGAATCATCCTGAGAAAATCATCCGGGGATTTTATGCGCCGGAGCAGCAGCTGAAGCAAAAAACGGGTTCCTTCCGAGTCGTCGTCAAGTCGCATTAACTGCCTGCGCCAGACGTCATCCGCAGCCTCCTCCCGAAGTTCGGCGTCATCACCTGTGTAGGTAATTTCAAACGAGCTGTTGCTTTCAAAGACAAACTCCTGAAGCGCCAGCTGACAAAATCCGTGAATGGTAAAGATGGATGCTTTGTCCATTTCGCTAAGCGCCCGCCTGAGTCTTTCGGCGCTTTCGGTTCTGTTCGCGCAGCGTTGGAGCAGCTCTTCCAAAAATGCATCACCCTGCGGATCTGCATCACCCGACAGCACCGCGGCTCCTTCTCTGATTCGGGTTCGAATCCGCTCACGAAGTTCTCTGGTTGCCGCCTTTGTAAACGTGACCACAAGAATTTTTTCAGGGTGATCGATGATTCCTTCCGCCAAAAACCGCACAACCAATCCCGAGATATTGTAGGTCTTTCCGGTTCCGGCAGATGATTCCACCAGATTCACACCCCGGTACGGCGCCTCAAATAAATTGAACCGATTAACATTTTTCATGACTGAGGCTCCCTTTCCCTGAAATGCGCGGCGGCCTTCGTCCAGATATTTTGAGTCCAGGACCTGAGCTCATCCTCGACTGCCCCCCGGTTGTAGCCGTCAAAAAAAAGCTGCGCGTAGTTGTCATCCTGATAGACGGATGCTCCCCACAATGAATTCTCGGGATCAAAATAGTTGCTGAGCTTGCCCAGGGCAGACGCGGTTTTGGATTCGTCGCCATCGGCTTCGGCCTGAAGAAGCGCGTACATGTGCTCCATAGCCTGAGGCGTGGCCGGAGGCGGAAGCTTACTGAGTTCGAGCCACAAAGAGACGAGTTCCGAGAGAAAACCGGGGTCGTTTAAAGGGTGAAGCTCACGTATCAAAGCACCGGACTTATCGCTTTGAGTGATGTAAATGGTTTTGGCTTCGGGCCAAAATGTCGCGTTCATAAAAAGATGCCCGATCCAGGTGTCCATGCGGCGCTTGGGTTTGTCGCCTGCGTAATGGATAGCTGCACTGATGCCGTCCACGGGCGGAGTGATGCGCCCGCGCAGCAGCACCGGTTTTCCGTTCGCCATAATTATAGTTTCTGCATACTCAGGATCCGGACGTGTAATACTGATATTCTCCGCTTTGATCGCCTTCAAAAAATCTTCGAGGTCACGCATCCGGGCATCGAAAGCCGCACTCCCCGCTTTGCTATAGGGCAGTTTTCCCGACAGCCTGAACTGATTCCGGATCGCCTCATATTGATCCGGATCATCTACAGAAACTTCCAGTAATTCCTGATTGATTTTATACTTTTCAAGAGCGTTCATCACAAAAGGATCGCGGTCGTCGGTCTCGACTTCGTCACGCAATAGCGCCATGCCGGCCCTGTATCGCATCATCCACTCAATCGGATGCCTGAATATTTTTTGCAATTCGGCGAGTTCGAGCACAGGCGGGTCTTCATCTTTCTGAGCAGGCAGCTCGCAATCGAAACGTGGTATTCCGGTTTCATCAGGCGAGGGGCTTTGAAGGCGCTGCTGCTCGGAAATCCGGCGTGAATCATAGGTAAACAGCCCGTCGCCATCGCCCTTCAGGTAATCCCGGTGAAACCCATGCAAGCGGTGCTTTATCACCATTTTCCTACGCATATCTTGCGGATTCTCACTTTGCTTAGCAAGCTGATCGACAAGTTCGGAGACGACCAGCGAGGGCGCGGTCTCCGAACCGTCGCGGCTGCTGAAACCGGTATAGCTCAGATGAAGACGATCTTTGGCGGCCATCACCGCATCGAGAAAAAGCGCGCGGTTTTGAATGCGCTGCTGCCGGTCGCCTGGTCGCGGGTTGCTGAAAATGAGATCGAAACCGGGCGCCTTATCATAGCCGGGAAAAGTTCCTTCATTAAGCCCGAGCACGGCGATAAACCGAAACGGCAGATGACGCACAGGCACCATAGCCGAAAAGGTGATGCCTCCCGAACGGTACCCCGACCCGGCCACACGCTCACGAAACTGATCACGAAATGCATCCACGATAACCTCGGCGGGAAAATGTTCGTCACCGGGCAGTCCGGCCGCGTCGAGGGCTTCGACTGCGCGCCTGACCGGAAGCACCGCCTGCTCATAACGATCCTCATCAGGTAAAAAAGCGTCGATAAGCGTGTGAATATGCGTTTTCCATGTCGCGATAGTTTGCATATCACGGGCGATTTCCAGCCAGTTTTTCAGATGCGACGCTATTCCGGAAAGAACCCCGGCAAGCCGAAGTTGATCACTGCCTTCGATGTCGGTAAACGGAACAATTCCCAGCACAACCGATTCTGATTCCGGAGGCTGCATTACCCCCATAAGGAGACGGTTCAGGCCGAATTCCCAGGACCTGATACCTTCGTCGCCCCGGTCTCCGGCATCAAGGCCCCAGCGTACTCCCGCTTCCTTCAGCCAGTGTCTGATAAGGCTGATGTCCGCGGTGTGAAGGTCAAAGCGCTCCCGAACCGGTTCACGCTCCATCAATTCCAGCACCTGACTTGCTTTATAGCGGGAGTGATGGATCAGCATGAGATCGGTGAGCAGCTCGAACAGGCGGCCGGTTAGGGTGGATGACGGATCGTGAATATGATACGGCATACCGGGATCGTCGTCCCCCTGTCGGCCGAAGACGGCGTGTACTGCGGTGATGTGATCTGAAAGCTGCGGCGCCGTTACGAGCACATCGGAGGGACCGGCATCGGGATAATCCTGAAAAAACTGAATGATTTCATCTTTAAGCACCTCAATTTCCCGCAGCGGATTGTGGCAGGCGTGAATGCGCAAACTCTCATCGGCGGAAAGCGGTCGCTCTCTGCGCTGATGCACATCATCCTGCAATTTCCCCAACAACGTGTTTGTACGAACCCCCTGCTCCGGTTCGATATACTCTTCCGAATCATCATCGGTTAAGGCCGTAATATGCCTGAGCTGCTCCCGCGACTGCTCGTGTTCCAGGCCCGAGAGTTTAAAAAGCTCATGAGATGATACGTTCTCTCCCCTGCCGGGCTGCTCCGGATCAATCCGGTACCAAAATACGGTTTGCGTTTTTGAGATTGCGGCAAGCACTTCTGCATACATCGGGGGCATGCTGCCCGTACCTATCAGGTGAATCGGTCCGGGCACGGCAATTTCTCCGGAACGGATCGATTCCAGCAGTTTGAAGTGAAGCTCGGGCCGGCTTGTAAACTCAGGATGCGATTTGCGAAGCTCAAGCCAGAGTTTCATCTGCCATTCCGCCGTTTTCTGATCTCTTTCCGAAAATGCAGCTATATCATCGGGCTGTTTTCCATCGGACCAGGCCGAAATCCATCCGGGGCGAAACAGCTGATACTGATCAAAAATATCGGCAATCTGAACGGCGAGCTGATAGCGTCTGCGTTTGACCTCCGCCTCCGAACTCCGACGATGTTTCACATAGTGATCGAGTTTGGGAAAAAACGCGCCGGTCTGATCTCCGGCAAGCAGGTGGTAAATCATCCATCCGAGGCGAAATTTATTCGGAAGCCGGGCTTCATACTGCGGATCAATACTCAGGTTCAACCTGTGGATAAAGCGTGCCGGAAGTTCGATGTCCAAATTTGCGCTAATGCCGTTTTGCCGGGCCTGTTGAAGCTGCAACCACCGGCCCGTATCACGATTGGGCACAACGAGTTGAACGGGCTTTAGCAAGGAGCCGGACTTTTCCCAGCTGATCTTCCGCAAAAACGCCTCCCTGATATCATCCATCGATAAAGTCGTGATGCAGTGCAGCATGTCGGGTTTCGGTATTGATGAGTTAAAATGGCTCAAGCCGCGGCGCACGCGGACTTAAAGAAAACTCAAAATACAAAAATAAGGTGACGGCGTATGGTCACTCTGTTTCAGCGTCCCGAATAGTTTTTTTTACTCAAAAATCCGACGTTTATCTCAGTCCGCGCCCCTTACAAGTCGCTCAACGGCAGCAGCGGCACGTATAAGTTGTTTTTCGGCGAAATGGGGCGCCATGAACTGAATACCTACGGGGAGACCGTCCGTGGCATGTTTACCTGCCGGTACGCTTATAGCGGGGATACCGGCCAGATTTGCCGAAATCGTATAGATATCGCTCAGGTACATTTGCAGCGGGTCGTCGGTTTTCTCGCCGATCCGGAAGGCCGTTCCGGGTGAAGTGGGTGAAACAATGACATCACACTTGTTGAAAGCCTGTATAAAATCATTCTGTATGAGGCGGCGTATGCGCTGAGCTTTTCCGTAATACGCATCATAATAGCCGGCGCTCAGCACGTATGTACCCAGCATGATGCGCCGTTTCACCTCCGTACCGAATCCTTCGGTTCTGCTCTGTTTGTACAGTCGGATAAGAGCCGAATCCAGTTCTGAAATGTCTCCTCCGGCATCCTGTATTGCTTTTTTTTCAGCGGCCAGATCCTGAGCAACTTTTTTCTGATCGGCCCGGTGTCCGTATCGTATTCCATCGTACCGAGCCAGATTACTGGAGGCTTCCGCCGTTGCCAAAATGTAATAGGTAGCGATGGCAACTTTGGTATGGGGAAGGGTGAGGGGAACAACAATTGCGCCCCGTGCTTCAAGTTCTTCAATGCGCTTGCGCACCAGTTTTCCGGTTTCCGCTTCGAGTCCGTCTCCGAAATACTCTTCAGGCAGACCGATTCTGAGTCCTTCAACCGATTGACCGGCGGCCTGGGCATAGTCTTCAACCTCCCGGGCCGAAGACGTTGCATCATGGACATCATGGCCGGCCAGAACTTCAAGTATCAGCCCCGCATCTTCAACTGTTCGGGTGAGCGGTCCGATGCTGTCGAAAGAGGAGGCGTAGGCGATTAGCCCGTATCTGGAAACGCGTCCGTAAGTGGGCCTGAGGCCGGTTACGCCACAAAAAGACGCCGGCTGACGAATCGATCCTCCGGTATCCGAACCCAGTGTTGCATGGCACATATCTGCGGCTACTGCAGCCGCACTGCCCCCTGATGAGCCGCCGGGAACCCGCTCGGTGTCATGGGGGTTCCGGGTTGGCCCGAAAGCTGAATTTTCGGTAGATGAACCCATTGCAAATTCATCCATATTCATACGGCCAATTATAATGGCATCTTCATCAAGCAGACGACGAACGGCAGTGGCATCGTACACGCTTTCAAAATTTTCGAGCATACGGGAGCCGGCGGTTGCTTTTTCTCCGCGCTGTACGATTGCCTCTTTGATTCCGATTACAGCACCGGCAAGTTTCCCGCCCCGTCCGGCCTTTATTTTTTGATCCACTTCCGCAGCGCGTTTGAGGGCGGCATCGGTATATACCTGCGTGAAGGCGTGCAGGGTATCATTTTGCGCCTCAATGTTTGTTAAAAACCGGCTGACATTCTCTTCTGCTGATTGCTCTCCATTTTCCAGGAGCTGCCGCATGGCACGAATGGAAACTTCTTGCAAGATGGCTGTGGATTTGGTTCGGATTAGAAAAGGTTAAACAAAAGAACAACCGGTTCTCAGCTTGTTTTTTCTTTTTCGGTGTCAGATTTAGCGTTCGATTTAGGCGTTTCACTATCCCGTGAACCGTGTTCAATCTCGCTTTTAATCTCGTTGGATGCTTTTCTGAACTCATTGATTCCTTGTCCGAGTCCGCGGGCAAGTTCAGGTATCTTTTTAGCTCCGAAGAGTAAAAGTACCACCAGAACTATAATGGCAATTTCAAGTCCGCCTAATGATCCCATAAAATAATGTTACTCCTTAACGTTTGCACCGGGTTCATTTTAAAAGCGATTTTACCGGCACGGGGTAGATAGATAAGTGAAAAATCTGAATTAGTAAATATAAGAAACTAATTCCGGTTTCCACACTTCACAGCGGCTTTCTGTAAGGTAATGAGACCATTTGAAATCAAAAAAAATCATGCTTGTTAAAACCAATCTAAAAGTCTATTTTCAGCCTGCTCAAAAGCAGGTGTTCGCAGGTTTAGAATATGATATCGAAGCAGGTAAAGCTACCACATCAGCCTTTTTACATCATTCACTAAAATAATTTATCAAGGCGTGAAATATTCTTGATATTTCTGCATTAGGAACTGTGAAATAAGTAACATTCCATCCTTGTTATTTAGAACAACTTTGCTTTATTACGGCATATAAATCCCCGATAAATTAATACCGATACAACCTATATACCGCTATGATCTGGACCGTTGAGTTAGCTGCAACACTTGAAGAGGCACCCTGGCCCGCAACACGAGAAGAATTGATCGAATGGGGCGAGCGCAACGGATGTCCGCAGCAAGTGATCGACAACTTATATGAACTCGATGAGGAAGACGAAACTCCTTACGAGAGCATTGAGGAAATATGGCCCGATTACATCATGAAAGAAGACTTCTTCCACGGAGAAGAAGATGACGGGTTTGATTACGACGACGTTTAACCTTCCGCCTCTGAATTTTATTTTACCATTTCCTCTTTATTCCTTTACAAACGGCTGTATGTTCGCATGCAGCCGTTTTTGTATTTTTTGAGCAGGCTACACTTGTGCGCTCTTTCCGACTCCCGACCGGCCTTATTCGTTCACCCGAGTCCGAAACCTTTTCCGCACTCTACCTGAATCTGTGATGACCCGTACCGTTTTTATTTTGCTGCTGTCGTTGAGCATCGGATGGTTTCCTGTTCGAATGCAGGCTGCGGTTGCGCCCGTGTCAGATGTTACGGCGGTAGAGGACGATGAGGAGAAACAGCTCATTCGCTCGGTCAAGTTCGACGGAAACAGTGCCTTCAGCAACGGCGTGCTGGAAACGGTCGTGCGCACACGTACCAATCGCGAAATACTCAGCATTCCCGGAGCTACGCTTTGGCTTGGGCTTCACCGGATTTACTCGCGGATTGGAGAGGCCCCCCGAATACTCAGCCGGACAACAGTAGGTCAGGATATGGAGCGTCTTCGGATTTATTATCGCAACAACGGCTATTTTAACGTTGCCGTAGATACCACGCTTCAGCAAATCAGGCCCGACCGATGGCGCGTTATTTTTCATATTGATGAAGGCGATGCCTCGGAAATCCGCTCGGTTGCTTACAGCGGACTGCCACCACTTACCGATGAACGTTCTACCGAGCGGTTCTATTCACGAAGCCTGCTCAGCCGGGGCGAAATTGACGACACCACGTTTACGGTAAACCGGCAATATTCCGTGGAGCTAATCAGCAATGAACGTAACCGCATTCTGGAGGTGCTTCACCGGCACGGGTATGCGTCGGCAAGCCGCGATTCGGTTATCGCCCTGATCAAAAGGGATAAAAATGACCCGCTCAAACTCGACATGCTCTTCCGGATTCGGCCCGGTGGCATCTATAAGTTCGGAGATATCAAAATACAGCTCGAAGCCCCGGCCGGAGAAACCGATGCTGTCTCTTCTGATACCCTCCGGGGCGAACCGTTTACAATTGAGCCCAATAAAATTGTGATAAATATAGACCGGGCAGCCCGAACCCGTTCCCGGCTACTGCAGCAGCGAGTGCTCTTTACACCCGGCGAGCGGTTCAACAACGACCTGTATATGTCTACGGTCAACCAGTTTCAGACTCTGCAAATGCTTTCGGTGCGCCAGTTTAGTCTTACCGAGAACGGTGGCGGCCAGCCCGACTACTCCAGAGAGTACCTGCCTGTTTTCTTTGATCTTGAGACCCTTCCCCGGCATCAGATACGAACCGATTTTTTTGGCTTGCAGCGAGTTGGCCTGGGCGCCGGAGCCGGTGTTCAGTACAGTAATAACAACATTTTCGGCAACGCCGAACGCTTCGAGATCGGTGGCAGCGCCAGTTTTGAATACATCTCCGGCCAAAACGACCCCAGAAGCCTCGAAGCAAATGTAAACTACAGCATCCCCCGTTTTGCGTTTCCCTTTTCCGGGCTGAACAACAACCCAAACTTCCTGAACCCGCAAACCCGGTTTCAACTCAGCTACGGACAAATTCGTCAGATTAATTTTAATGTGAATGATAATGTCCGGTTTACCACCCGTTTTCAGGCCAATCACGATCAAACCACCACCAGCTTTTTAGACCTGCTTGAACTGGAATGGTTTGATGCCAGCATCACCAGTACATTCCGTGAAGCTATAGAGACAGGCACCGATAACCCGCTTTTGGTGCAGCTTATTCTGGAGGATTATCGTCCGCAGTTCTCTTCCATCACCCGATATACCTTTCGTAATTCTGCCGTTCATCCTATTCGCAGAAGAGACGGGTTTTTTATGGAATACAGTTTGGAAGTCGGTGGAAACCTTCCACGGCTTATCGAAAGTGTATTTATATCGCGTGAAGACTCCTTGCGTGGAACCATCCCATCGTTCAGTGTAACCGGGCGCGAACTCGCCTACAGTCAATTTATAAAAGGGTCTTTCGATTTCCGCAGGTATTACCCGATTTCAAGCAAC
>PXDL01000006.1 GCA_003566395.1 Balneolia bacterium
AGACCCAAACTACATAGTTAACCGGCAGGGCAGCCAGCACACGCTGTTGACAGTTTCGTCTGATTCTCGTAGTATGAATTAAGAGGACAGGAGTTGAAGGTATGCCATCTTGCCGTCATTGTGGAAACGAAACAGGAGAAGGGAACACGTTTTGCCCTGAGTGTGGCGAGAGACTCGCAGGATTCACGGAAGAGGAGACACAGAGGTACATCAACGACCTTCAAGACTCGATTGAGAGGGAAGAGGACGCAGAGAGAGGGAAGAGACACGGAGAAGAACAGGACCGAACCCAGCAAGGTGACACGCCGAGCAAGACGGAAAACACTGTATCCCGAATCGCAAAGGGCATGATTATTGCAGGAGCAATACTCGGGCTTGTCGCCGGTGCGATACTGTGTGCTGGTCCATTGCTATCCCCTACAGGAACTGATACCCCTTCAGGAACTGATACGCCTTCAGTGCCTGATACCCCTTCAATATCCAACATTGAGATAATCCAATGGCATCTGGACGAGAGGCACGGCACAACGTACGTGGTAGGAGAACTCCGCAATAACGGTAGCGTTGCAGTAGGCGTGCAACTCCAGGCGGTAGTCCGAGACCATGACGGACACGTCATTGATTCCCGCCAATGGTGGCCCGCCTCAATAAACAATATCCCGGCTGGCGGAACCTGGCCCATCAAGGCGGGTGTCTCAGATAAGCAGAACATTGACACGGTGGAAGTCTCCGTCATTCGTGTGAGGGTTTGGGACTAACACAATCTGCCCTTTTTTAGGGGTGTGATTTGTTGCCTTTTGTTGCCAATCCAGACAAAAGCTGACGTTGTTGACAGTTTCGCTCAAACAGCATATGTTCTATGTTAGGACTGGCACATAGAGGAATGGTTTGTTAGGGTCAGGAGACGATATGGAATACCAGGAGTTTAGAACATGGGCCGAAGAGCATGGCTGGCTGCTTCTTCGAGAGGGCTCCCTTCACACATATCGTGGCGAGATGTGGTTAACCCCTGCAGGCCAGGCCGTTGCCGTCAGGAAATATGAGACCAAAACAGGTATCGAGATTCATATACAGCACTCGGATATGGGATTCGACACTAGCGACTCATAAGAGATAGACAGGTATGAAGCGACTCATTCTAGTTTCGGTCTTGTTGGTCATGCTGCCGGTATTGGCAACAGCCCCGGCGTCGAATGCGCCCTCTGCCCTGGTTGAAGACATGGCCGAAACGGCCAAACCGTCTAGCAATTCCACGATCACTATCACCATGACCGGCGTTGACGACTAGGCGCCCCGCTGCAGGATCGCCCCTATTGACAGTTCGGGTTCATCATTATATGGTATATGTATTACGAGAGTTTCCGCTAGGGGGAAGATAATGAGCAAAGGCAAACTGGCAGCTATCATAATAGGCTGCTCGGCAGTCGTCATAGTGGTGACCGTTCTGGTCATACCGCCGTTGCTGGATACCCAACCGGCAGACACGGGGCAAGAATCATCGACACGACACACAGACCGCACCCCGGGTTACAGCAGAAGCAACCCGGTAGGTGTTGACACCCCTCTCTCCATCTGGACTGGAACGACAGGTCTAACAACGGCAAGGAATGACTATGAGGTGCAGATTACACTGCTCCAAGTTGTCAGGGGGGAGGAGGCTTGGCAATTAGTTAGAGAGAGGTGGCGAGTCAATGACCCGCCAGAAGCCGGGCATGAGTACATTCTGGCAAGACTACGATTTGAGTATCTGACGGGTCCTACGCCTGACACTAGTTATCAGATTGCCACGCCCTATCTCACAGCTGTGGCTTCTGATGGCAAGGAGTATAGAAGGGCTTCTGTTCTGGACCCGAACCCCGGCGTATATGCCAACTTGTATCCTGGTGCATCTCACGAAGGCTGGGCCACGTTTCAGGTCGCTAAGACCGATGCCAAGCCTCTGATGGCCTTCGGGCGTAGACGTGACGGTACGGAAGGCATATGGTTCAAACTCTACCCCTAGTGTGGAAGTGCTAAGCTAAAGCGCCACCAGCGGCCTCGTGCGCTATCCTGAGACTTGGGTCCTGTTGACAGCTTCCCACAATTGGCAGTCGTTTTGGTCATGCTGCCGGTCTCGCCTTATCGAACGCCGACCTAGGTATTCCCTGACGGAGCGCTATCACGAGTGCCGAGATCATCATGTATCGCTCTCCAGACATCACGTATATGGTGAAGCAAGGACTTCAGATACTGTTGGCACTCATTTACTGGTTCCAGCTGTAGTTGCTGCGAGGACGTGTCAAGATACGCCATCTGAATGCCGTGAGTTTCGTGTTCCCAAGGCCTGTCGCCAAGTCCCGCACTCCACATCCCCAGTGGCTTATGGCTGTGATGGGCACTTGAATTGCGGTGGTCGCGGAGCCTCCTGAACCACGGGAGGTATCTTGCCTGCTGCATGCTCTGAGCGAGATCGTGTTTGAGTAGTGGCTTGACTGACTCCCACTTGACCTTGGATTCCTCAATGGGAGAACCCTCAGAGTACAGTGCGTTGAGTTCCTGAAGGACTACCTCATAGGCAGACACTAACTCAAAGAAGAAGGCATCCAGATGCCACTCCAACATCCTGAAGTTGATGTCCCATGATCCAAGCTCCAGTGTCATACTGGCTGTGCCCAGTACCTGTCTGCAATAGTATGCAGCTCCTTCAAGCTTCACACGAGCGGCAACATGATAGTGCTTCCATAATTCGTTACGATCCTCATCAGGCAAGAGGTCGAGATAGCCGAATAGCTGCCCTGACTTCTTCAGGGGGTCGCCCAGCCAATCCTCCTGCGTTGACATCTATCTACATTCCTTATGACCGTGTTTCAACTGACCGTCTTCTCCAGTCTCGGATGCCGAGTCAAGGCACTTGATGGCCCAAACATGCCATAACTCCGCCGAGCCCTCATATGCCAGGATGCGGCCAATCTCCTCGCCAAATACGATCTCTTTCCAGATCATGAGCCACCTCCTATGACTGAGCCCAGCTACAGGGCCGAATCCTAGGCAGTGTACCTAGCTTGATGGCGTTATCGCCGGCGGGGGTTGACGTCAGCTACAACCCATGTCCCGCCTTCTAATCTAACGACGTATGTGTAGTCGTAAGGGGTAACAATACCAAAGCCGGTGTCCCTAATGCCTCCCTGAACGTGTACATGATGTATCTCCCCTAAAAAGTCACTCTGGATGATGGTCAAGTTGTAGTCTACTATGCGTCCCCAACCTATAGGGGTATGGCCACTCCAGACATCCGTGAATGTCTTGTAGGCCTTCGGCGTTGTGAGGTTTGCCAATCTGTCTCCCCTGCCATCATTGTAGGCCTTTATCACCGCGCGCACTGTCTGTCTGACTTCGGCTTCGGGGCCCTTGGTTTCGCCAAGAAGACCTTCTACCTTGGCGGTAAGTGTGTTCTTGATCTCCGCCAATGGTTCTATTCCTGCAAAGGCTGCTACTGTGCCCGCCAGAAGAACGACGACAAGGGCAACAACAACAGCAGTGCGAGCCCTTACTCTATAGGCTCTTAGGACAGAGGTGTTCCACAATAGCACTCCAACGCTAACTGCGAATATAACCCACCCTGTAACAGGGTCAGTCTGGTCAGTGAAGAGCAGGTAGGCGTTCCAGGC
>PXDL01000504.1 GCA_003566395.1 Balneolia bacterium
CCACGGCCCGGCCAGTATTGATAAAACTGATCCCCTCATCCCCCAGTCCATTGATCCGCGTCCGGGAGCCGGCCGCATACGGAAACGCCGGATCATCCCCGGCCGCGGCATCCCCAGCAATCGAATAGGCATGAAGCAAGGGCGCGGACAGATCCGGATCCGGCTGATCGCTTTGCAAAAAGATCATATGCGGCGGAAATGCCCCCGCCGGTTCATCCGCAGACCATTCGGTGAAGAAATAATTCTGCTCGTCCAGCACATGCGGCGCCGGATACACCAGCACCCGGAACGAAGCCTCCACCGCCGGATTTTGTCCATCCGAAGCCGAAACCGTCACCCATGCATCACCGGGGACAGAAGTTGTAACCGTCAAATCCTCCCCAAGCATCGAAACGCCGAGCACCGTTAAATTCGAAGAGGCCACCGAGTATGATAACAAATCCTCTTCGGGGTCCGCAAACCACTCCGACACATCAAACGACAGCACATCCCCCGACACCGCCACTTCAAGTTCGGGAACGTTGGCTTCATTCACCACCGGCGGCAGATTGGTCGTCGGTAACGCAATCCCGCTTAACCGCACATCATCAAAGCGATTGTTTCCCCCAAGCCCCTCCCCGGCATCGAGTTGAGCCTGCGAACGGGCAAAGGTGATGCGCACCGCGAAATCCGCATTGTCACTGACCCCGGAAATGGCCGAAAAATCAAACGACGTTGCCTGCGGCACCGCATCAAACACCTCATACGATTCCAGTTCCACCCAGGTGCTGCCATCCTGCGTATAGGCCAGCGTCTGCACCCCGGCTCCCTGCCCCGAGCGACGGGTCAGAAAATCCAGCGAAATCTGCTCATACCCGGAGGTTGGCAGGGAAAAGGTCACTTCCGCCCCCAGAGGGTTGTTCACCCGCAAATGCTGGGTCTCAAAATCACCGCCGGTGTTGGCCAGCACCTCCGTTGTCGGCCCTGGCACAATCCCCAACGTCCCGCCGCCCAGAGTAAACGAAGGACTCAGCAAAGCCTCCGCATCCTCAAAATCCCATTCATGCAGCCCCACCGGCAGTTGCTGCAAAGGAATCGGCTCAAACACCGCCTCCACAGACGTATCCCCACTCAACGACAGCTCAATCACCGGATCACTTGAATAAAACACCGGATCACCCTCGCTCATTGAAGCCGCAACCCCGTCCTCACTCAACAACCATCCCACAAATTGGTAGCCCGGTTCGGGCAACGCCTCCAACTCAATCGGTACGTCCTGGAAATAAATGCCGGACCAAACAGATTCAAATGGTGCCATATAATTTATTTCATTCTCTAAATACAAGGAATTGAGTCTAACATTTCCATAGTTAACAAACTCAAGGCGAATATTTAAGTTAAACTCTGAAACAAGCCCAAAAAGTTCTTTAAGTTGTTGCCTTTGGATTTCAGGCCTAGTTGGCATGCCATCAAAAAAAGCATTTTGTATGAATGTAGGATTATAATTATAACCACTTCTAGCACGATCCTCGTTCATATACATTTGCAGGGCAGTTTGTTCATTCTGATACATGCTTAAAACTCTTTCAGCCATAAGTGTAGTATTCAACAGGTCAGAAAATCTTCTAATAAAAGCCATTTTAAAATCATCATTCAGTAAAAGTTTATTAAAAGGCTTAACCACTGAGGCCATCAAAGACAAATTATTACTGTTTGCGAATATTTCATCAAAATCTTTAACAGATGTTTTCCATTTACTCAATTCACCCGTATTTTTCTGAAACCTAAAAAAAGAACGCTCATAATGATCGTTACCAAAATACATAATCGGAATCAAGTGATCAATATAACTTTCGATATCTAATAAATTACAAACATAATCGTAAACATAAGGATCAGACAGATCGTTTTGACCTATAAAATTCATTAAATCCATAAAATCATTTAAATCAGATTGATCTCCTCGATTCAGAGACAATGAATAATTCGACTGTAACGTCATACCCCCAGTACTCAGCATCGCCACATCATCACTGTTTACGTTAAATAACTTTGAAATATAGTGGTGGTCAAATCTATCTCGAATGTAAGTTAAGCCCCAATATTCACCATTCAAGAACAAAACTGCCGCCTGGGCACGTGAGACAAATGTGTAATTCGAAGAAAGCATTACTCTGCTAATAATACTGTCTTGAAATCCACCAGGTTGCCCCCCCCTGCGGCGTAACATAATACGATCAAACTCTTTAATTTCATTTAATGATGAATACTGTGATTTTTTAAAAAAATCATAATTTAAAGTGCTTACAGAATCATAAAGAGAACGAAAATAAAGCCGGAGATTTTTAAGAGGGAGCCTTCGACTTGAATTTCCATGAATCCGCAACCCACAGGAAACTGAAAAAATTTTCAGAGTGCTCTCAGGTTCGAAAAACTCAAGTATCGCTGGAATTTCCCAGTCTCTACCTGAGCGTAAATAATTAGCAGGAGGATTATGATTGTACACTGTAGGATGAGCGTTTCTCCATTCATCAAAATCAACTCCGGGTACATATATACCGCTGTAGTAGTCAAACAACAGGTCCGGTGACACCTGAAGACTTAAGATAGGGATAGAGTATAGTTTGCCGTCATTCCATACAAAATATGTGTTAGAGCTAACCTCACTCGCAACTCCATTAACCACAGCTATTGCTTGAACAGTGATGCCTTTTCGTATCGAGGTTACCGGAATAAATGGATTCTGATGATAAATAGTGCTTGGAATAGATGCATACCGATTACTTTCAGAAGTCACATCGGTGATTGATAAAGGGGCAGAATAAATTCTGGTTAGTAAAATTTTTGGTATCAAATCGCCATCCATGTCATCAGGAAAAAGCCTATACCTATTTTTATATAGATACTGAACACCTTCTGTGTTTTCAATTGAAGGGGTTGACCCGTCCGTAGTGAAGTAAATTACTGCTGATGAATCCGGGTGACTTAACGACAGATCAAACGCATCCGCGTATATCCCTCCGGTATGTGAAAAACTGGGCGGTAGCGGTATATTAACCTCAGATGCACTGACTTGCAGTAAAACGATTGCTGGAAAAAATTTACCCAGACAAGCAAATAATCTCCGCAATAAAACAATAATTTTTAGTTGATGTGTTTTCATGGTTTTTACAAATTTAGCAGCCCTCTTGAATTTTTAATTATTTCGCGTTTTTAAAATTTCGAACTATAACACGTCCTCAGTAATGCAAACCGTTTCTGCGCTTCCTGTGCCAAGTAAACAAGGAAACCGAAATCGGTAAGGAGTAAGGGCGTGAACTTCATGAACAAGAAAACAGAACAAAGACCTATGTGAATGTCATTGCTTTGACTAATGGCTTAGTCACAAAAAGGAAGTAAAAATCTATATAAAATCTAATTTTTCTGATCGTTTTGGCCACGGAATCAACCGATATGACTGTCAACATCTTAGTATCCGGCGTAGAATGTGTCAGCCCACAGAATACAGACTTCAAGCCAAATCATTGATATAAAATGACTTCTCCAAGAACCCCGGTCCGCCCGCAAGGCTCAGCCCCGAATGGCACTAACTTAAGGGTGATTTCAATGGGATTTTCGTCCTGAAAAAGATGTGAAAACCGAGGCGGTTTGCTAAGAGA
>PXDL01000571.1 GCA_003566395.1 Balneolia bacterium
AAGGCCCATCAGCTTGTACTCACCGGAATTCACCCTGAAACCGGTATAATACGTAAATGCCGAATAGAGCAATCCAAGCGAATGCGGAAAATTCAGCTCCTTGTGGATTTCCATCGTATGGCCCGACCCGTATCCCAACGAGCTTGTTGCCCATTCCCCTACGCCGTCCACCGTTAAAATGGCGGCTTCTTCAAAGGGTGATGGGAAGAAGGCCGAAGCCGCATGCGATTCATGATGCTCAGGAAAAAGAAGCTGTCCTTCGTATTCAAGCTCGGTTTTGATGAGATCGGAAATCCAAAGTTTTTCCTTAATCCAGATCGGCAGTGCTTTCCAGGCGCTTCTGATGCCCGAAGGCACGAACCCGAGGTAAGTTTCAAGAATGCGCTCGAATTTCAAGAACGGCTTGTCGTAAAAAGCCACGGCATCCACCTGCTGAAGCGAAAGTCCGGCTTCTTTCAGGCAGTACGAAATGGCTTGGTGCGGAAACGACGGATCGTGCTTGATTCTGGTAAAACGTTCTTCCTGAGCCGCAGCAATAATACGGCCGTCACGAAGGAGAGCCGCTGCCGAGTCATGGTAATAGCACGAAATGCCCAGTACAACCATTCTTTATCCGGCTTAAGACTTCAAAATCAGCTCTTCAAAATACTTGAGCGTTCGTTTTAATCCTTCGGTCCGGTTGACCTTTGGTTCCCAGCCCAGTACTTCTCTGGCTTTGCTGATATCGGGCTGGCGCACCTGAGGGTCGTCTTTCGGCAGTTCTTTATAGACGATGCGGCTTTTTGAACCGGTCAGGCTGACAATTTCCTCAGCAAACTCTTTGATAGTAATTTCAGCCGGGTTACCAATATTAACCGGATATATTTCATCGGACATGGAAAGACGGTAAATTCCTTCAATCAGGTCGTCCACAAAACAGAATGAGCGGGTTTGGGAGCCGTCTCCGAAAACCGTGATGTCGTCTCCGCGCAGCGCCTGCCCCACAAAGGTAGGTAAAGCCCGGCCGTCCTCCAGCCGCATACGGGGACCATAGGTATTAAAAATGCGCACAATCCGCGTATCCAGGTTGTGAAAACGGTGATAGGCCATCGTCATCGCTTCTGCAAAACGTTTGGCTTCATCATAGACGCCGCGGAAGCCGATAGGGTTCACATTTCCCCAGTAGTCCTCATGCTGGGGATGCATAAGCGGGTCCCCGTAAACTTCGCTGGTTGAAGCAAGCAGATAGCGGGCTCCTTTCTCCTTGGCAAGCCCCAGGGTTTTGTGAACCCCGAGTGAGCCGACCTTAAGCGTCTGAATCGGCATTTTAAGGTAGTCGATCGGAGAGGCCGGTGAGGCGAAATTAAGCACCAGATCGAGTTTCCCGGAGACATGAACAAAATTGGTGACATCGTACTTAACAAAGCTGAAATCCGGATTGTTAAACAGATGCTTCACGTTGTCGGCATTCCCGGTAATCAGGTTATCCATGCAAATTACTTCAAAATCGTTCTCAATATATTTTTCACACAGATGAGAACCCAGAAAACCGGCCCCGCCGGCAACAAGCACCTTTTTTTTGCTCATGAACATTTATGTTATTTAGGAATAGAAATGCCGGAACCGCGTGGGTAATTATTCGGTCGGCGATTAAAAATCAGTTGTTACGCTCAATTTCGAGAATTTCAAGTTCCAGCTTACCGGCAGGAACCTTTACGCTAACCACATCCCCTTTTTCCTTGCCCAGAAGCGCGCTTCCAATGGGCGATTCGGTCGAAATTCTGCCCTTGGCAAAATCGGCTTCCTGAGGAGAAACCAGCGTATAGGTATTTTTCTTATTGGTTTTTTTATTCAGGATAGTGACGGTCGATAACACATAAACCTTGGAAGGATCGATATTTTTCTCATCGATTATGCGGGCCGAAGCCATAGAAGTTTCCAGCTCGGCAATTTTTTTCTCAAGATGTCCCTGTGCTTCTTTAGCGGCATCATACTCGGCGTTCTCGCTTAAATCACCTTTGGAACGGGCTTCTTCTATATCGGCGGCCACTTGCTTCCGCCCTTCGGTTTTCAGGTGGCGCAGCTCGTCCTTAAGTTTCTGATATCCTTCTTTTGACAGATGATTAACTTTCACAATAACTGTTATAGCGTTTGGTTGAGGTTCATTCCGTATTATAAAAAAACAGGCATCGCAGCCAGATGACCGCATGCCTATTAAAAAATCGGTGTATCCGTTTAGGATACGATATGGTTGTTATATTCAGCGCCCTTACAGGTAAAACACGCTGATATGCTTACAATATACTGATATTTTATGAAAACCTTAACCGGCGCTTTTCGAACTGCAACGGCTGTGCGCAATACAGTGTCAATTCAGACAGATGGTATGAACGATCAAAAACGAAGCACCCGCCAGATACTTGAGCAAAATCTCGACCGTGTCGCCCCGGACCCTTTACGGAATATCCGGATCTGGCTGCACAATATCCGGAGCATGCATAACGTGGGCGCAGCTTTTCGTAGTTGTGATGCATTCGGGGCAGGTGAACTCATTTTATCGGGCTACACGCCGGTGCCGCCCCGGGCCGAAATCACCAAAACTGCACTCGGCGCTGAAACCTTTGTGAAATGGCAGCAGCCGTCCGATCCGTTCGATACCATCCGATTGATGAAATCCGGGGGGCTTCGTTTTTATGGTATTGAGCAAACCACCCGGGCGAAACCGCTCACCGGTTTCATACCGCCGGTCTCATCGCCTTTTGTGCTTTGTTTCGGAAACGAAGTTACCGGACTCGACGATGCTCTGCTTCCATTAATGGACCAATGCTTCGAAATTCCCCAGTTCGGGCGTAAACACTCGCTCAACCTTTCGGTTACCATCGGGATTTGCCTGTATCATGTGCTCAGCAAAGCCTCCGGTCCGCAGGGATAAACTGTTTAAAAAGCGAGCTGAAGCCTACGCACTGTCCGGAAGCTTCACATTGTGCTTTCATTCAATTGAGTGTATCTTATAAAATTGTATCAAATGCGCCCGGCTCTGCGCAAATCACCGCACATTCGGATGTTGGAATACTGCTAAGTCTGTATTTCGGGATGAGTTCTCTTCTCCCTGTATGAACATCCGGAGTTGTGGCAAATACCTGAAATTTTAAACCATTCCCGTTCTTTTTAATGTCCGACAGAGTACTTGTAACAGCAGCACTCCCCTACGCAAATGGTCCCCTCCACCTTGGCCACCTGGCCGGAGCCTACCTGCCCGCCGATCTTTACGTGCGATACAAGCGACTGGAAGGCAAAGAAATAGCTTTTATCTGCGGTTCCGACGAGCACGGTGTACCGATTACCATTGCCGCCGACAAAGAAGGTGTGAGTCCTCAGGACATTGTGGACCGCTATCACGAGATCAACAAAAAAGCTTTCGAAGAATTCGGGATCTCCTTCGATTATTACGGGCGTACAAGCTCTCCGACTCACCGGCAAATCTCTCAGCAGTTTTTCAAAAAACTTCATGATCAGGGCCTGTTTGTAAAGAAAACCGAAAAGCAGTTTTACGACCCACAAGCCGGCAAATTCCTGGCCGACCGCTATATCGTGGGTACCTGCCCTAAATGTGGTTATGAGGAAGCGTATGGCGATCAGTGTGAAAAATGCGGA
>PXDL01000286.1 GCA_003566395.1 Balneolia bacterium
GAGAATCCCCCGGTCCCCGGTCCTCCGTCTCCCGTCTTTCGCTCCGGTCTTCCGTCACCCGTCGCAACTCCTCACGTGCTTCCTCAACCAACTCCACACTCACCTCCGAAAAATTATTCACAAAATTCAGCGGATTCTTAATCTCGTGGGCGATGCCGGCGGTGAGCTGACCCAGGGAGGCTAGTTTTTCTTGTTGGACGAGTTGATCCTGAGCAGAAGTAAGCTTTTCCAAAGAATCCATTAAAAGCTTGTTTGATTCATCCAACCTTTGGTTTGCTCTCAATTTGAGCTTGTAGTTGTGATAGAGAATCACGGCTATGATCACCATTAATAATAGTAGTATCAACACCCCAATGACACGGTTACGTGCCTGAATGCTTTCAAATTCCCTTTCACGTTCTTTTTGCTCAAGCTGCTGATTGAGCAGATTTTGCTGAAATGAAACAAGGTTTTGAATCCTCAGCTCATTCAGGCTATCGCGGGCGGTTTTGGCGAGTTCCAGATAGGTGAGGGCATTCACAGGCTCATCTCTAAACCTGTAAACCCGGTGCAGGTTTTCATACCCCAAAGCAATATCAAAACGAAGCGACTGAAAATCGGAAACCGAGCCGTCGCCAACTGTTTTGTAGGCGTAATACAAACTCGAATCCGGCTCGTTTACATGATAATAATAGCGGGATAACCCAAGGTAGTTGATTAACAAGCCCTGATTATTGTTCTCTTTTTCGGCTGAAATCCTGCCTTCAGAATAGGAACCGAATGCACGATCAAATTCTTCAAGTTCCATATAAATATTACCTTCTATCCAGCGAGCGTAAGAATGGTAAAACTGACTGGGCAACTGCCCGGAAAGCTCCAGCGACCGCTTAATATATATGAGAGCTGAATCCGGCATGCTCTTTTCAAGATATACCATTGCAAGGCCGTCGCTGCTATAAGCTTCGTTAATGATATCTCCGTTTTGCACCGCAATACGGTTGGCAATTCTGTACTGATTGAGCCGCTCTTCGCTGTTATCGGTCAGGTACATCAGGTGGCCGTAAGTAAAGTGCAGATTGGAAAGCAACCTAAGTCGTCGTTTATCCGGGCCGGCATCACTGCCGAGGGACCAGTAATAGTTTTCAATTTCGGGGTTTTGGGCCATTTCAAAAGCCTGCATGTAATACTCCCTGGACAAAGCATATTCACCCGCGTTCATGTAAGTAAAGGCTTTGCTTCCTGTTAATTGGAGGGTCTCAAGATGTTTTTTATTTCTCTGAGATAGCCTGATCATATCTTCGATATACCACATAACTGAATCCGACCCGACTCTGTAATGATAGTTCAGCCGTTCAGCGTGTTGAAAAAAAAGCAAGGAATCGGATTCGGCGTCGGATGCATCCCCCCATGTATTATCCGAACCCTGGTTGTTGCCATCTCCGCAGGCTGCAAGAATGAACAGCATCACCAGAAAGGCTAAACCCGGTTTTATACCCGGTAGTTGTTGTTTTATCATAGATACACCCCATCGGGATTCATTAAAAGCCTTCTACCATTGAATTACTTTAATTTAGTTTTTTGTTTAATGGTATTTAAACAAAAATACATGTTTGGCCGGATATGGAATGAAATAAAATTTTTATCCTTATGTCTCGCCACTCAATTTTCCGGCTTTATCCGTCTGTGTAAGTAGAAGAATTAATCCTTTACTTTTCGCGCCCGGAACCTATTATTTACTTTAAAGTTTACATCACCGTAGCTTGAAACCCCGGCATCGTTAACCCTGCCGGGATTCTTTGATCGGGTCAAGGCATGCACAACAAACAGAAATACCTTTGATATAATTATGAAAACATTGTTTTTTTATCCGGCATCCATCATGCTGTTTTTATTGATGATTTCCTGCTCGAGTCCGGTGGAACCCGGAACAAGTATTCAGACGACCAACATTACGTTTATGCTTGTTGAGGAGTCGCACGTCAGCATTTGGGTGGAAAACGCCTACAAAACCAGAGTGATTGATGTCCGGGATGAGCCTATGCAGGCCGGACAATACAGTATCTCCGTCTCTTTTACCGATTCGGACGGCGTTCCGCTTCCGGCGGGTATCTATACGATAATTTCACAAACCGATCAGCAAACGGTGAAGCGTTCGCACCTGCTTTCCTACTAATCCCGGTATCGCTATGCTTTCTATGATGAAACCGTTTTCTATTTGCGCCTTCATTTTTCTCATTTTTATGATAATGTGCGCCCCTGCCGACGCGCAGCAGCTTCGCGTTTCCGGATATTCCGGCTGGTTTATGTCCAACACAGATAATGTGTCGGGCCCGCAAGCTACTGGAAAAGTTGATCGGATTACCGGCGCCGGATTCTCTTTCCGTACTCAGCTTCATTCGGTACCCCTCGAATTTTCGCTCGGCTTTGCCCAGGGCACCGAGAGCGTGCAGCAATTCCAAAATCATTTTGGAGAGACCTTCCAGACCGTGGATCTACGCTACCGGATGATTCCTGCTGAAGTCTTCTTTGTTCATCGCTTTTTTGACCGGCTGGAACTGCTGGCCGGGATTAACATTACCACACAATACCGCAGCCTGCTTTACAGCGGACAGGTTTTTATGGAGGATGACCGCCTGCTCAGTTTCGGAATGGGACTTTCAGCAAGAGCGAATGCGGACCTTCTCCGATTCGGTAACGACAGCGGGGCGCTCTTTGTGAGCCTTGCTGCACGCTGGTCCGAATTTTTTATTCATGATGAGGCGGGCCGCAATACCGATGATTTCACTTACCGCCATCTCACCCTGATGCCCCGTCTCGGCCTTATGTTTGAACTTTAGTTGAAGGGCTGCAAAATAGGGGGACCGCAATTGCGCTGATTTAGAATCGAACTCAACTTCTTACGCATTTTTACTGCAATCAGGCTGTCGGTTTTCACAACTGAACCAATCCACCGCAGACTTATTTTCGTATGGTTTAACAGTACGGGAAGACTTTGTTAACTCAGGGATGTTGCTCGAATACAACGCCGAATCAAAAATGAAACCTGGACCTCCGAAGCATAGGGGTCAAGTATTTTTTTGAGAATACGATGGCGGGCAAAATAACAGAATTGCAAAGCCTTCTGTAAATAACCTAAATGAATACCATTTCCCAATTGTATGAAATACCCTATGTATTACCCCCTAACACTCATCTTGACCTTTAGCCTGATTATGTTCGCTTGTTCGAATGATCCGGTCTCTTCAAACGACGATCCCGACCCTGATCCTGATCCGGAACCCGTTTCGGAAACGATCATCACCATGGATAATTCCGGAGCTCAGGCTTACGTCATTACAGAAATAGACGGCGACGGAGCCGAAGCGGAAACGGACTCCGGCAATCCTCAAATCGCCCTGCAAACCGGTCAGCGGTTTACTTTTATCAACAACGGTGGTGCCTCCTCGCATCCTCTGGATTTCCGAAACTCAGACGGTTCAAAACTGATCGGTCAGAGCAATGACACCGGAAGTTTCGATGGGAACGAAGATATTGAGCTTGAAATGGATGGTGACCAAATTAGCTTTATTCTTACCGAAGACCTTGCTGCCGAACTCGCACTTTACGTCTGTGCCTTTCACCCCGGCATGACCGGTCCGATAGTATCTAACTGAGCCCTGATACTAAAAAGGTCGGCTGCGACAGAAATCGCAGCCGACCTTTTTAACATGTCTGTTTAGGACGCTGTGAATATATGAGAAACCCTATTTTATCAGCATCATGCGTCCGGTTTTCTGAGCTTCAGGAGTTTGAAGCCGATAGATATACAATCCGCTTGAAAGCCATCTCGCATCAAAAGAGTACCGATGGGTTCCCGCACCGTGCAGCCCTGAGGCTACCGACTGAATCATGCGCCCGTTTATATCATATACCGAAAGCCGAACATCGGCCGGCTCCGGCAGAGTGAAGGAGAGCATGGTTGTCGGGTTAAACGGATTCGGATAATTCTGATGCAAGTTCGCTCGTGCCGGCATATCGGGCACCGGCTCCGTAGATACAGGCTCCCCGTCCCGGACATAGATACGTCCGCCGGTTCCTGCCGCCCAAATTTTTCCGTCCGGAGCCTGATGAATTCCCTTCACGGTTTGAAAGCCGATTTCAAGGGTTTGGGCCCAGCTAACCCCGCCGTCGGTTGATTCGAAAACTCCGTTAAACGTAGCCGCAAAGCCGTCGTTTTCATTTACGAAAAGTACAGACTCGCTTAAAAAGTCAATTTCCTCGCTTATCTTTTCCCACCCGTCACCGTCGGTGGTACGGTACACTTCGCCGTTCATGGTGATGGTCCATCCCCTCTGGTTATCGAGCATGCTCAGAGCTACGAACGACTCATTGTTCTCGACCACGGTTCCCGACCAGTTTGCCCCGCCGTCGGTCGTGCGGAAAATGCGGCCGCTGTTGTTTGTAATCCAGCCGTTTTGTTCATCCACATAAACTACATCCAACAGCTGACTGTCACTATCAAAATCCGGTTCGGTCCAGGTGGCACCACCGTCGCTGGTAACCACGGCAAAGCTTTCGAAAACATATCCGCCCACGGCTATACCGTGTTGGGAATCCCTGAAAGAAACGGCATACAATTGTTCCCAGTCCTCACCGGTAATAGTCTCCCAGTTTTGGCCGGCATCGGTTGTGCGCAATATTACGCCCGTACGGCCGAAGAACTCACCTCCGACGGCAAACCCGGTTTGATCATCAATAAAATGAACGCGGATTAATTCGAGGTCTTCGTTTTCATCATTATACTGTACGCTCCAGCTTGCTCCTCCATCGGTTGTATGCAGGATGATACCCTCATCGCCTACCGCCCAGCCGGTATTTGCGTTAACAAAAAAAAGATCATTCAAGGGTGTATTTACTCCTGTTTGCTGCATCGCCCAGGTATCGCGGGCATCTGCAATATTCGTAACAACTGAAATAAAGAGGAATGCGAAGCAAAGTAGCTGAATAATTTTCATAGATTTACCTATAATATTGGAATGGTTTGTGAAGTTGCTACATAATGCGCCTTTTTCCTCACAAACGTGCCGTCCGGTCTTTAAAAATTAACAACCTGAGTTCGATAAGAAACAAGGACAGCTGCTTTGTACGCTTTACCCTGAAGAGATAGCACCTTAATAGCCCCGCATCGCATTGCCGGGTGTACATATGCATCTCATACCCATACCCATGTGCTGTACCTGACAGGGCAAAAGTAAAAGCAACATTTACTGCCGGCTACTATCGGTAAGCCCCTGCCTCTTGCTTCAGGCGCCTTTCACTCTGCCGAACTTGCGTTTTCCCACTTTCAGCACGAAATCGGTGGAGCTGTTTACGTCCACTTCAAAGGAGGCGTCCGAAATCTGCTCTCCGTCGATTGAAACCCCGCCCTGCTGAATCAGTCTGCGTGCTTCTCCGTTACTGGGCGCAAATCCTACCGTTTTAATAATATGGACGAGACGATGCGCGCCGGCTTCAACTTCAAACTCGGGAAGGTCGTCCGGAATCTCCTTATTTACCACCGTTTTCTCAAAATGCCCGCGCGCCGCTTTTGCCGCTTCTTCTCCGTAGTACATCCGGGTGATGGTAAAGGCCAGATCGTGCTTGGTATTGCGGGGGTCTGAGGAAGCTTTTTCCTTAATTCCCGGCAATTCGTTTGTTGGTAAATCGGTGACCAGTTCAAACCAGGTGTAGATGAGGTCGTCGGGCACGGAGAGCGTTTTACCGTACATGTCGTTAGGCTGCTCATCAATACCGATGTAATTATCGTAGGATTTGGACATCTTCTGTACGCCGTCGGTACCGACCAGCAGCGGCATCATCAAACAGACCTGTTGCGACAAACCCTGCTCTTTCTGAAGCTGCCGTCCTACCAGCAAATTAAACTTTTGGTCGGTGCCTCCAAGCTCAACATCAGACTTCAGATGCACCGAATCCTGACCCTGAGCCAGCGGATACAGAAACTCATGAAGTGAAATCGGCTCGTTGTTTTCATACCGCTTACTGAAATCGTCGCGTTCTATCATTCGGGCCACCGTCATTTTAGAACTCAGGCGAATAACGTCTTCAAAACCAAGGGTTCCGAGCCAATGGGAATTGTACACAATTTCGGTTTTATCACCGTCCAGGATTTTAGATGCCTGATCCAGATAGGTTTCGGCATTTTCCAGAATCTCCGCACGCGAAAGGGCGGGACGGGTTTTATTCTGGCCCGTGGGGTCGCCGATCAGAGCTGTGAAATCACCGATAATCAGAATGGCGTGATGCCCGAGATCCTGAAACTGACGCATTTTTCGCAAAATAACCGAATGACCCAGGTGGAGGTCGGGACGGGTGGGATCGCACCCGAGCTTAATACGCAGCGGCTCGTTTTTTTTGCGCGATTCCTCCAGTTTTAGCTTCAGTTCTTCTTCGGGTATAATCTCCGTAGTTCCGCGCCTGATGATCTCAAGCTGTTCTTCAGCAGGTAAAAATGCCATGTAGTTGTATCGTAAAAGGTTAAAAAACAGGCTTTGACATACCGGGGATTTTATCGTATTCAACGCGGCAGCAGAAGACGGACAAAATAACGGTTTATCAAAGCCATCTATAGATCAATCTCGTATTCTTCGATCGCCCTTTGGATGGTTTCAGTGAAGGAGTCGGTTCCGGGATAAATGATTCCTACAATATTATAGACCCCCGGCGCAACGGCCATCACATAAGGATACAGCAGCGAATCATGCCTCGTTTCCTTATCCGGTACGCCGAAACCAAGCAGCAGTATAAAAAAAGCACTCAAAAAAAGGCTGCTTTTTAGCAGACCGAAAAGCAGGCCGAATATACGATTCGGCATGGAAAGAAGTGCCATCTTCAGCACTTTTTCGAGGCTGAGGATGAGTACCTGAACGCCGGCAATTATTCCGCCAAAAAGGATCACAAACGCAATAACGGAAACCCACACCGGGCTCAGGTCAATCAGCCCCGTCAGCAGGTCGGCGACGTCATCCATATAGCGGAAACCGAGGAACAGAGCCAGTAGCACGCCGCCAAGCCCCAGCACTTCACGGAGCAGGCCGTTACGAAACCCCTGAAAACCGAAATAGAGCAGCGGAACCAGTATGATGCCGTCGATGATATTCATGATCAGCCAAGGCGCTCTTTCACAACAGAATTAACCAGTTTTCCGTCGGCTTTACCTTTCACTTTCGGCATTACCACGCCCATCACCTTGCCCATATCCTGCATAGAACCGGCTCCGGTTTGGGCAATAGCTTCGTTTACAATTTCCGTAATTTCCTCTTTTGAAAGCTGCTTCGGCAGATAATCTTCAATGATTTCCAGCTCTTCCTTTTCCACTTCGGCGAGGTCGTCGCGGCCGGCTTTCTCAAATTGCTCAATCGAATCACGGCGCTGCTTGGCGGCTTTGGTGATGGCTTCGATGGCCAGTTCATCGCTCACTTCAGACCGCTCTCCACCGGTTCGCTGATCGATTTCCCGGTCCAGAATTTCCTTTTTTAGAGACCGAAGCACCAGCGTACGGCGTTTTTGGCTCGCTTTCATGGATTCTTTGAGATCCGAAAGTATGGTATCATAGAGTGACATAGTAAATCCGTATAGGGTTCAGGTTCATGCGTTTTTAAAGCCCGCATCATAAAAAATTGAATGCTTTATCTGTCAGGGCGAAGAAATCAATACCTGAAGTTAGCCAAACCGGGCTAATTATTCAGCACATCTTCCACTACGTCTTCTATCAGATAAAAACCGGCCGGCTGACGGACGAGCCAAGACGCCGCTTTAAGCGCACCGGCGGCAAAACCGTCGCGTGAGCGCGCCCGATGGGTAAGTTCAATATCGTCCCATTCGGAATGCAGCCGCAGCTGATGTTCTCCGTAAACGCCGCCAAGCCGCTGGGATGTAACCCGAAGTGCCGATGTATCGGCCTTGCCCCGCTCCGGAATTCCGTACCGCAACGGCTTCTGCTTTCCGGAACCTGCCAGATATTGTTCTGCAAGGGTGATGGCTGTGCCGCTCGGAGCATCCGCCTTGCCGGTATGGTGCACTTCGTGCAAGTTTGCATCAAACAAGCCCGAGCTCCCCATCAATTGCCCCGCCTGACGCGCCAACTTGATAAAAAGCTGTACGCCGAGACTGAAGTTTGATCCGTACAGCAATCGTCCGCCATGCTTTTCGGTGAGAGCCGTAACCTCCTTTCGGTTTTCCTCATTTAGCCAGCCAGTTGTTCCCACAACAAGTGGCGTTCCGAGTTCGAGCACACAACGGATATGCGTCGGCATAACATCGGGATGGGTAAAATCGATAGCCACATCGGCTTCTTCGAAAATTTCTTGTGTGATACCCGCACCGTTCCGGTTGTTCTCCAACCCAAGCTGTTTGTGCAGGGTGAAGCCATGTGAATCGGCAAGGCCGGAAATGCGCCGGCCCATATTTCCGTCCCCGATCATAACCAGTTTTAGCCCCTCACTCATGGCGACTCCGGCGTTTGCTGATTCGGGAAAAAGGTATCGTGAAGCGACTGTACGGCCTTTACCGCATGGTCATTTTCCACCACTACCGATAAATTAATATCCGAGCTTCCCTGCGAGATCATGCGGATAGGAAAATCTGCAAGGGCATCGAAGGCTTTTGCGGCCACGCCTTTGGACTTCATCAGATTCTTGCCAACAAGTGAAATAAGCGCCTGATTGTGATACACATTCACGCTGGCCACATGTTCCAGTTCTTCGCAAACAGCTTCAAGCCGCGCTTTCTTATCCACCGTCATGCTTATCGAGACCTCGGATGTTGAAACCAGATCTACCGATACACGGTGTTTTTCAAAAATTGCGAAGACCTTGGCCAGGAAGCCCCATGCAAGAAGCATCCTGGATGAAATGACCGTGATGACGGTAATGTCTTTTTTGAACGCAATAGCCCGCACCGGCGAATCTGAATCCGCATCGGAAAAAATCCGCGTGCCGGGATGTTCCGGTGCAAACGTATTCTTCACATAAACGGGAATATCGCGTTCAACCGCCGGCTGTATGGTTGCCGGATGAAGCACTTTGGCCCCGAAATAAGCCAGCTCCGCGGCTTCGTTAAAACTCAGCTCTTTAATACTGAATGCACGCTGCACAAAACGGGGATCGCTGGTGTACATCCCGCTTACATCCGTCCATATTTCGATGGCTTCGGCTTCGGTAGCCAGCCCGATCAGACTGGCTGAAAAATCCGAGCCGCCGCGGCCCAGTGTGGTAATTACTCCGTGCTCTTCCGATCCGTAGAATCCTCCCATAATGGGGAAACGGCCGTTTTCCGAATGATGCACGATTCGTTTGCCGCGCTCCCTTATCTCATCGGTCAGCGGAGCGGCCTTTCCGTGTTCGGATGTCGTTTTCATAATATCGGCCGCATCAATCCAAACGGCCGGAATGCCGATTGCCGCTGCACATTCGGCCAGCAAAAAAGAGCTGTACCGCTCACCAATACTCGAAATAGCATCCAGCGACTTTGCGCTTAGCTCGCCCAGGGTTTGAATGCCCAGCAAATAATTATCCAGCAGCGCGGCCAATTTGTTAATATGGTTCACACAGAGATCTGTGGACGCACCGGACGAAACCCCTTCGAGATCAAAAAAATCGTTGATGAGCCCGATATGTCTTTTCTTTATTTCATCGCTGATTTGCTTCGCCTCTTCGAGAGAACCGCTTCTGGCCGTTTCGGCAGCGAGAATCAGGCTGTTGGTCGTACCCGATGTAGCCGACACAATCGTAATCGTGCCGGGGCCGGATGCCTTCACTATGTCGAGCACACGTTTCCAGGCTTCTGCATCCGCCATGGAAGTGCCGCCGAATTTCAAAACTTTCACGCTGTCAGATCTTTAAGTCGTTCTGTGTATGGCGCATAAGAATGTGAGCCGCCAGTTCCGAAGTAGGTTCGAGCATGCGCTCGTCCACATCAAAAAGAGAGCTGTGCAGAGGATAGCTTGTTTCCGGCCCTGACGACGTTCCCACCCGGATGAACAGGCACGGACGTTCAACGGTGTAAAAAGCAAAATCTTCCGCGCCCATACTCTGCTCACGTCCGCAAAATGCATCTTTACCATAACGGGTGATAATCTCATTTTTGGCAAACTCGTACATCACTTCATTATTCATCACGGCAGGCGCACCAAGACCGAAATCCGTCGATATTTTGACCTCATGAAGTGCCCCCAGGCTTTGTGCCGTCTTCCGAAGGTGGGCCCGCATCATTTCCCGCTTGGAGTCGCTCACCGTACGGATGGTCCCGCCTATCTCAACTTTTCGCGGAATCACGTTCAGCGCATTTCCTCCTTTAAACATGCAAACCGAAACCACGGTTGGCTCAAGCGCATTTGTGATGCGGCCGGCAAACTGGTAGATGTGCTGCACCAGCTGATGTCCCACCCACATGGCATCCGGACCCTTGTGCGGTCGCGCCGAATGCTGGGTGGACCCGCTGTCGATTTCAAACTGAAACGCATCGAAGGCTGCCGTTTCGGCTCCCGGCCTCATGCTTATTTTGCCACATTCGGTATGCGGATCGCAGTGCATGCCGTACACGGCATCAATGCCGTCGAGTACGCCGTCTTTTATCATATCGGGAGAACCGCTGGGCTGTTGTTCTTCGGCAGGCTGCCAGAAAACTCTGATACGCCCCCGAAAGGCATCTTTCTGTTCGTTCAGCTTCTTGGCTATTCCATAGGCGATGGTCGTGTGCACATCATGGCCGCACATGTGGGAGATGCCTTCAACCCGTGAGGCATAGCTAACCTGCTTGTCGTCCTGTATTGGCAGCGCATCCATATCGGCCCGCCACGCGATGGAAGGACCGGGCCTGCCGCTGTCGATATCCACATAAAAACCGGTTTGAGCCAGGCCGGTTACAACTTCCAGGCCCAGATCGCGAAGACGGTATATCAGCAGGCGGGATGTTTCGTACTCTCCCCAGCTCAGCTCGGGATGCTGATGCAAATGGCGGCGAAGCTCCACCAATTCCTCTTGCAGCCCCTTTGTGCGGGCTGCGGGTAATTCCTTCTCAATAGTACTCAAAACTGTATTTCGTTTAGGCCGGAATGTCCGGCATCAAATAATCTTATAAAATACGAAAAAAAGCCCGTTTCGGCGGGCTTTGGTATTCAATTAGGAGGGTTTCTCCGTTTGCGGGCTTACAATGGTAAAGTTCATGCTCTACGCGCTGAAAGATGCCCCGCATCCGCATGTACTGCTTGCCTGCGGATTTTCGAATATAAACCCGCGGGCATCAAGTCCGTCTTTAAAATCAAGGACGGTGCCGTGGAGGTAGAGTGCATGCCTTTTGTCGATTACCACAGGTATATCATGAATTTCGAAAGTCGAATCCATTTCCTGCTTATCATCAAAATCAATAATATAGCTCAGGCCGGAGCAGCCTCCGCCCTTTATGCCCACACGCAAAAACTTGCCCGCCGGACCGTCGGCATTCTGCATCAGTTTCTTGATTTGCCTGGCAGCCCGGTCTGTGATTTCAATAACTTCTTTTTCTGCTGTAGCCATAGTACCGGTTTAGCTTTTAAATAATGTTCGCTTCCTGACAGAATAACGCATGGTTGTCCTTAAGCGTTTAATCCAATCCGTTCAGCAAGTCAATATCCCTAAATGTACGCATTTTATATGTAATGCGTGTGAATACGGCAGTTCATTCAGAGGGACTCTTTATAACTCAACGGCATCATTCCGGTAAAAACTCAGCGCTTATTTCGCTCAGAGGCATGGATGAGGAGTCCGCACCCTCTTCTTTCCGGCGCTCCACCCTGAGGCGGTAAACGATCTTGTCGTTTCTGTAAAACCGCTGCTGGTAATACACCGGTTTTTCATGAAGGGTGAAGGAGACCCGGTCCATGCGAAACAAGGCCGAACCCGAAGCGACACCAAGCTGTTCGGCCTGAAGCCCGGACGCGTTTTCTGCATGCAGGTAGTAACAGCCGGAGACAATTTCTATAGAGTATTCATTCTCAAGGATGTCGAAGATGGTGCGTTTGCCGAGGTCGTAATCCACAATTAGTTGTCCGTAAAATGCCGGCAGCCAGGTATAATCCAGGGCGATGGGTTTTCCGTCGGCCAGACGCAGGCGGTCGAGCCGGAAGACTTTGGTGCCGGGTTCTATTTTCAGGTGCCGTGCTACGGAAGGGGTTGCCGACTCCACTTTGTGCCCCATCACCACCGATGCGGCTTCAAGGCCGTTCTGTTTCATCTCCTCCATGAAGTCGTTCATCGCCAGCACATGCTGCACCGCTTTCTCACCCTTCACAAAAGAGCCGAGTCCCTGACACCGGTAAATCCGCTTTTCTCCTTCCAGAGTCTGAAGTCCGCGGCGGACCGTTACCCGGCTGACATCGAACATTTTCGACAATTCGCTTTCCGAGGGCAGTTTTTCATCTACTCCATATCGCCCCTCACGGATGCCTTCACGCAGCCACTCCGCAATTTGTTCGTGTCTCGGTTTATTGTCTTTCAATTCTGCCATATCTGTTAAATAGGTTAATATGCGTGACAAATATACTGAACAAGCTTACAAGTTACAACTTGTAGTTACATGTTTTGATTGCAAGAGAAAACCGTCGGGAAGCTAAAAACTCCTTTTGAATTGGTCTAAACTCAATTCCACACTTTTTCCTCACGATCCAAATCAATCATAACAACATGTATTGACATGTATTATTTTTTTCCTTATCATAGGTTCAGTTCACACACAAAAACGTTATCCAGACTTCACAGCATGTTAGATTTTCTATATCAACCCTGGCCCTGGTATGTGGCCGGTCCGATTATCGGGCTTATGGTGCCGCTTCTGTTTTATATCGGCAACAAGCCGTTCGGTATCTCCTCCAACTTTCGCCATATCTGCGCCGCCTGCGACCCGGCCGGTATCGAGTTTTTCAAGTACGACTGGAAATCCGGCACATGGAATTTGGTCCTCGGTGCCGGCGTACTGATCGGCGGGTTTCTGGGAGGAATGATTTTCGCCAACCCCGAGCCCATCAACCTCGCCTCTTCAACTATCAGCGATCTGAGAGCGCTCGGTATTTCCGACTTCAGCGGGTTTGTACCCTCCGACCTGTTTAACTGGGAAGCGCTCGGCAGCGGAACAGGTATCATGGTATTGGCCGTGGGCGGATTCCTTGTTGGCTTCGGTGCACGTTACGCCGGAGGCTGTACTTCCGGACATGCCATTTCGGGTCTCTCGAATCTGCAGCTCGCCTCTCTGATAGCCGTGATCGGTTTTTTCATCGGAGGCCTTCTTATGACCTACGTACTACTTCCCCTTATCCTGTAATTCAATATTCGCCTCATGAAATTCACAGATTATCTCTTATATCTCCTCAGCGGTACTTTTTTCGGATTTGTACTAATGAAGTCTGAAGTGGTTTCCTGGTTTCGCATTCAGGAGATGTTCCGCTTCGACGCTTTTCACATGTACGGTATTATCGGCACGGCCATTCTTGTCGGTATGATTTCCATACAACTGATCAAAAAATTTAATACCACAGACCGCAAAGGAAATCCCGTGGTTATCGCGCCTAAAGATTCGTCACAGACGAAGCGATACATTTTGGGTGGAACAGTTTTCGGGCTTGGCTGGGCGTTGCTCGGCGCCTGTCCCGGACCGATGTTTGCCCTGCTGGGATCCGGCCTTACGATCATGATTGTGCCGATTCTGGCCGCCACGCTCGGCACTTATTTTTACGGTGTGATGCAGCAGAAATTACCGCATTAATCAACTATTAAACTCCGGAAGCCTTTCTAACGGCGCCCGTTTATATCACTATTATTACATAAAAAAACAAACACATAAACAGGAGAACACCATGTATTTCAAACAGTTCTTTGATGAAAAATTAGCACAGTACGCCTATCTGATCGGATGTCAGGCTTCAGGTGAAGCCGTCATTCTCGATCCTATGCGTGACATCGCCCAATACATCGATCACGCGGCCAAAAACAATCTTCGGATTGTGGCCGCAGCCGATACCCACATCCATGCCGATTACATCTCCGGCCTGCGCGAATTTGCCGCTCAGGGTGTAAAGGTTTACGCCTCCGACGAAGGGGATGCCGACTGGAAATATGAATGGCTGATCAACAGCAAACCCGGCACCTATAATTACGAATTGATGCGCGACGGCGATCACTTCATGGTGGGGAACATCAAAATTGAAGCCTGGCATACACCCGGCCATACGCCTGAGCACCTGACCTTCAAAATAACAGACGGCGCCGCTGCCGATGAGCCGATGGGCCTGGTAACCGGCGACTTTATCTTCGTGGGGGATGTCGGCCGCCCGGACCTGCTTGAATCGGCTGCGGGCATGGAGCATGTGATGGAGCCCTCGGCCCGCACGCTCTACGGCACCATCGAAAAATTCAAAGACATTCCTGATTATGTGCAAATCTGGCCGGGCCACGGCGCAGGATCGGCCTGCGGCAAAGCGCTCGGGGCCGTACCTGAATCCACGGCCGGATATGAGAGACGGTACAACAACTCTTTAAAAGCCGCCACTTCCGAAGACAGCTTTGTTAAGTTTATTCTCGAAGGGCAACCCGAACCACCCCTGTACTTCGCCCGCATGAAGCGGGATAATAAAATCGGTCCCGCCTTAATCGGTGGCATTCCCAGCCCGAAACGCGTATCTGTTCAGGAGGTTGCCCGCCGGGCCAAAGATGAAGACACCGTGGTGCTCGATACCCGTCTTGAGCCGGAATACCTGGAAAGCCATATCCCGGGATCCCTGCTGGTAACCCTGAATAAGCAATTCAACACCGTGGCCGGATCTTTTGTAACAGAAGATCAGGAAATCTACCTGCTGGTGGATGAAAACCGGGTATCGGAAGCCGTTGCCGACCTTTTTCGCATCGGCCTCGACAAAATTTCCGGATATGTAACCCTGCAGGATTTCAAGCTTTACAAAGATCAGGGAGGAGAAACCGACCGCATTGAAGTTCTCGATTTTAAAGAGGCCGTTAAGCGCGGACAAGCCGGTTCCAACATTCTGGATGTCAGAAAGCGTTCCGAGTACGAGAACGAAGGGCATCTTTCCGATGCCCAAAACATCGCCCATACCCGGCTGCTTGATCACCTGAACAAGGTGCCGACCGACAAACCCCTTGTTGTGCATTGCGCGGCCGGTGGACGTTCTGCGGCGGCGAGCTCATTGCTCAAGCGCGCGGGGTATAAGGTGAGCGTGGTGATGGACTCCATGGCCGAGTTCAAGAAGCATCACCCTGATCTCGTAACAAATTAAACTACAGCAAACGGCCCTTTTCCGAAGCCGGAGAAGGGCCGTTTTTATTTTCACCGGAAACTCCGACTGATTTTCACCCGGCCGCATGGATACACAGATTATTATAGTGCTGAGCATCATGGTCTTTACCATCTTTATGCTGGTAACGGAAAAACTCCGGATTGATGTCACCGCCATTATCACCATGCTGCTGCTCGCCTGGAC
>PXDL01000434.1 GCA_003566395.1 Balneolia bacterium
AGAATGATATTTCCTTGAAAAAATTTCTAAACCTCTCATCCATAAAAGCGCCGGGATAGCCCAGGTTGTTCCACTTACCCTGATGTAACTGCATCAGTTTTTCAATCATCTGCTCAACATCGGCCATACCGGCAGGCTCTTGTATGGTAAACTCTTTCCCATCTCCGCGGGCACGTAAAGTCTGTCTGAACCGACGCCTTGCGTTCGATTTTGATTTTTTAATGAAATCCTGAAAATCATCCTGCTCTTCTATATCTATATAAGAGCAGCTATCGGTATGTTCTGCATGGATATTGCATTTCTTTCTCTTTAATAAGGGGTAGAGGGTTTGTTTTATAAAGCTGTCATCTCTTGCCTCGTGGAAGATGATTTTTTGATCGGCGAACTCCGGCAGAGTCAGAAGTTTGGCGAAAAATGCAGCTGTGCGGTTCTTGTATTCCGGATCGACTATCAGATCCAAAAAATCGCTTATCCCATAATCGTCTGAAAATCCAAGCTGCTCATTCGGGCTTCCTCCGCTGCCGATTAGCTGCATCCGTTTAAGCAAGGTGATGCTCCCTGCTTTCGTAATTCCTTTATAGAAAGGGAAAATAGCTACAAGCTTAAGGTTGCTGTAAACGGTAACAATAAACAAAGACCGGTTTTCATGCCGGCCGAAATGCTTCCACCAACATGCCGCCCAGCCCGGAGACATGCAGATCATTTGATTCGACTTGCGAGCCAGCTTCTCCCATTCCATTTCCAGGGATGCAAACACACGTTCGTCTGTATGAATACGCAGGGTCAGTTCCGGATCCCGGACATAATACTCATGGATTGATTTTCCTTTCGGTTCAGCAGCCGTCTTTACTACATCGTTCATACGGCTCCCTGTTCTAAGCTTTTGGTATTGTGGTCGCCGTTACTTTCATTATCCCACCGTTCCAGAGCTTCTTCATCTTCCTCGGTAAATCCGTCGGAGTGCATGCCCGTGAGTTTTTTATACGCATCATCCATCTGAAGACCGATGCTTTCCCACCGGTACAGATCGTTTACGAGTTGATACCCGTTTTCCGTTAAATCGGTAACTTTTTCCGGATTATTGAACAGTTCAATTACCTTTGCTGCAAATTCATCTGGCTGGTCGGCAATTAGAATCGATTTGCCGTTTTCAACATCAATCCCTTCGCAACCTACCGATGTGGTTACGATCGGTTTTTTCACTGCAAGAGCTTCCATAATCTTGAGGCGGGTTCCTCCGCCCATTCTCAGGGGAACCACATAGACCGCCGATTGCTCGATGTAGGGCCGTGTATCTTCCACGAAACCTGTAACAATTATGTTTTTGCAGGCTCTGTCCGAAATGGATTCGGGCGGGTTTTTCCCAACAATGGTGATGGTTGCATCGGGTACTTTTTCCAGGATTTTTGGAAATATCTCATCCAGGAACCAGGATATCCCGTCGTAGTTGGGCACATACTTCATCATCCCCACAAAAACCAGGGAGTGAGGAGTGGGCTGCGTTGTGAATGGTTGAAAGTAGGTTGTATCAACTCCGTTTGGAATCAGATACTTGGGAACAGCGGGCAGGGTTTGGTTAAAGATAGATATATCGCGCTCACTGGTAACCAGAAGGGCATCTTGCCGGCTGCAAACTTCGGTTTCCTCCTTGTAGAATTTGTACGCCTCTATATGATAAAACAGCTTTTTGAAGGGATTTTTGACCTTCGCCATTCTCTTAAAATTATCATACTCCACATTATGAGAATCGATGATGTTGACGGCCGGACTCCTATAGCGAAACATGGCCATAACCGGAAATTCACTTTGAATAATATCAAACGATTCGGCTTCAAGAAGCTGATCAAGCTTTCGCTGAAACGGTTCCGACCGCGTTAACTGGTGCCAGTTACTATGAGATGTAAAGAGGGATTTTATCAGGCTCCAGCGGGCAGTGCTCTCGGAATAGGGCGGGTCAACTAAGTGGGTTTTGCCGGCAAGCAGTGGAAACTGTTTGATCAACTCTTTTTCTTCCTCCCGCGAACTGAACCCCGCAACGGTAACATCGTGATTCTTACACAGATGTGTTAACAGATGGTAGATACGTAACGCGCCGCCAAATACTGGATTTGCAGGACTGTAGGGGATGAGGTATAAAACTTTCATTGGTTTTGGTTATTTAATGTGTGCGAGTAAACTTTGCCGGCTCTCGGAGATAAAAGCTGTAATCATTTGCAGCTCAGCTTTATCAAATGTTTTTAACAAAAAGAGGCTTGAGACATAGATTGCAGAAGCGAAAAGGAGTATGACCATCCAGTATAAAGGGGTATAGATTAGGAGTAATAAGACCGGCAAAACCATCAGAATTGTAGCCATAAAAGGTTTGACGATGTATGAAGTTTTAAACGTTTGAAGGTACTTATTGGGAATCAGGTAGAAAGCCGCAGCCATCACGAATGCTTCGGTGATGAGAGTGGCAATTGCCGCGCCGATTCCTCCATTTAAGTAAATCTGCTGCGTGTATGGAATCAGCAGGTAATTGGCTGATATATTGATGAAAATGGCAATCAGTCCGGTTACAGCCCATGCATTTTGTTTGTTGGCCGCCCCCATAAGGGCACTCCCCAAAATGATATCGATGTAGATGAACGGAATGCTGAGGGCAAATATCTGAAGAATGATGATGGAGGGTTCGAATGCATCCACCCCCATAAAAAAATGTATAATCGACTCTGCAAAGATGAAAATGAGAGTGGCGGCCGGAATGCCCAGCAGCGTCATCAATCGTATGCTTTGGCCGACCGTGCTTTCAAGAACGCCCTTTGTGTTATCCCAGAGTTTTGAAAAAACCGGAAAAATGGCTGTTTTATAGAGCAGGGGCAAAACCATGACGATATCAAAAAAACGAAAAGCCCCGCCGTACCACCCGGTAACCTCTTCGGTGGTAAATGAAGCAAGCATCACGGCGTCAATACGATAGTAAATGACCGAAAAGAGCGAAAAGAGAAAGAAGGGCATCCCGGAACGGAAAAGAGAAAAAATTTCGGGGTTAAAGGTATATCGTATCCGCACAACTCTCCTGGAATAGGCATAGATAACGATTAGGTTCAGCAGGGCCCCCATGGTCATTACAATGGCTACGCCTATGGAGTCTGCTCCGAGCAGCAGTGCGCCGACTGCAAACACCGCAACAAACAGCTTCTCCACGATTTTCCCGATGGAAGGGTATTCCATTTTTTCAATCCCCTCGAAATAGGCGTTAAAAGCAGTTGAGCCGCCTTCCCAGAGCTTGGCAATAATGAGGATTAAAATCAGCAGATGAACATGCTGGGAATACCCGAGCAAGTTGGAAAACAGCAGAATCAAACCGATAGAAAGAATCCAAAGAACGCAGCGGAACATAATGTAGCTGCTTAGTATGCTTTCCCCCTTTTTCTCGGAACGGGCCACTTCTTTGGGGATGAGATAATTTCCACCAAAATCGATTAAAAGCCCTAAAATCATTTTTATGGAGAGGGCCAGATAGAGCCGCCCGAAATCTTCCGGGCCAAGATATCGGGGTAAAAAATAGAGCAGCAGGAAACTGGAACCCCAGGTAATTACCTGAGCACCGAACATTACCGACATATTCTGGGCAACGGATTTACTG
>PXDL01000523.1 GCA_003566395.1 Balneolia bacterium
AACCTGAACATTTATTTATCCAGCGATTGACATGAAACGTCTCCCTTTTTTCTTCCTGTTGCTTGCAACCTTAATCACATCCGGATTTTACGGACCGCTTTCTGCCTCAGGTTCCGGTTATGTTACAATTTCCGGAGACGAAAACCGGGCACTGCACCGCACCGTCAGTGAAAAGGAGCTAAAGCAATATATAGACTTTTTTAAGAGCGAAACGGAAGCAGTCAGTGTTCAGATGCTGCCCCGTTCAGGTATGGATGATGCTTTCCTTGCTTCAGGCATCAGCGGCGGGATTCAGGCCGGTTTTGCCGGTGAGGATAACGGTGGAAGCCGCTCTTTCATGAATACCATCGCAGAGACGCCCGGACTTGCATTACTTTCTTCCGCTATACTACCCGGCTTCGGCCAGGCCGCTAACCGTCAATGGTGGAAAACAGCCGTGTTTGCCGGTATTGAAATCGGCGCTGTTTACCTGATGTTCGACCTGCGCAGCTCCGGGCTGAGCAAGCAGGAGGATTACAACAGGTATGCCGATGAACACTGGAGCGTGGTACAGTATGCGCAGTTCCTCACGCAATATTCTCAGCTCGATATGAATCTGGAAGACGTTCTTACCGAGCAAGGGCGTCAGCAGCTGCATCAGGACGGCTTTCTCCGCGCCAGTTTCAATAACCAAATTGATTGGGCTCTGGTAGACCTGCAAAAGCTGAACGAATACGAAACACAGACGATATACCGTGCAACCGGCCGGCCGTTTTCACACGTTGTACCTGCATACGGCTCTCAGCAGTATTATGAACTTGTTAGTAAATATTTCCAATACGGACCGGGCTGGCGCGACTGGAACTGGGATCTTTCCATTGTTGATGGCGGCGTTCAGGACATGCCCCCGAGCTGGCAGTACCACGCTATACTGGAAGAGGAGTTCAACGACGCCTTGCGCTATTCCCGTAACATGGGAATGCTTTTGATCGCCAACCACGTATTTGCCGCGTTCGACGCATTTTTTACGTCCCGCCTTCGTTTACACAGACAAACAATACAGACATCAGCAAGTATGAGTCAGGACGGCTCTCCGCAGGTACATCTGTCCTATAAATTTTAGTATCTTGTAAAAGCGGCCCCGGCAAACCGATTGCTTCGGAAACGTTCGGAGCTCATAGTTGGGCTAATCATCGTAACCGGTGCCGCGTTCACATTCGGAAGATATTGGAGGAGTGGTTTGCCTCAATCTGCTTCTGTTCATCTGTTACAAACGGTTCTGCACAAATATTATCTTATGTCGGCACTTTTGTCGCTTCTGAAAGACTCCCGGCTTTATATTGCTCTCCTCACGCTAATTGCGCTGGGAGTACTCACCATTTTTTTGATAGACAGGGTAATAATGCCCTCCTATACAAATTACAATCAAGGTGTTACGGTTCCCGATATTACTAAGATTTCGGTAGAAGACGCCTCACATCTTCTGTCTGAATCCGGGCTTCGTTACGAAGTTATCGACCGGCGTGCAAACGAAGCATTTCCACCCGACTACGTGCTTGATCAGTCTCCGAAAGGTAATGCTATTGTTAAGCCGAACCGCAAAATTTACCTGACGGTCAACGCCTCGGTAACTCCTACGGCCACCGTTCCTGAAGTCGTGAATCTGTCGCTGCGTAATGCAACCATTCAGCTCGTAAGCCACGGCCTTGAGCTTGGAAATGTGGATTATGCCTCTTCCCGCTTTCAGAGCAGCGTACTCAACCAGAGCATCCCGCCCGGCACAACGGTGAGGCGCGGCACGCCGGTAAACCTGATCGTCAGCGACGGACTCGGCATGAATCAGGTTAAAATACCGGAAATAATAGGCGAGCGGCTGGCCGTCGCGCAGCGTGAAATCCGGAGGGCCGGACTGCGTGTGGGCGAAATTGAGTTTCAGCCGACCACACGGGCAGACCCGAACCACGTCATTTCATTTTCACCTTCCGACTCCGATTCGCTTTACGAAGGTGAACGACTCAACCTGGTGGTGTCCGAACTGGCCGAAGCTCAGGAAACCGAAGAGCGGGGCGTAGTGCTAACCGACTCCACCGAAATCGACGATGCCGTGATCGATACCCTGCGCGTGCCGGAAGAAGATCCGGACGACAACTAACCCTTCACCCGTACAGAACAAAAATTTAGCTTTCCTTAGTGACTCAATTCAATCCGCTTAGCAAAATCTGTTCTCTGCCAACTATTGCTCCTTCGCTGCTGGCAGCTGACTTCACAAAACTTGGTCAGGAGATAAGCGAGTGTACCGATTCAGGCGTTGACTGGCTGCATTGTGATATTATGGACGGCCATTTTGTGCCCAACATCAGCTTCGGCCCTATGATTGTGCAAGCCGCGCGGAGTGCCGCACCCGAGGCCTTCCTTGACGTACACCTGATGATTTCCGAACCGGGGCGCTATATTTCAGATTGCATAAAGGCCGGAGCCAACCTCATCAGTTTTCATGCAGAGGCCGACGCGCATGCCCACCGTACCCTTAACGCCATTAAGGAAGAAGGACTTTACGCCGGAATCGCCATTAACCCCGGTACGCCGCTTACCCAAATTGAGGAACTTCTGCCTGAAACCGATCTGGTGTGTGTGATGAGCGTAAATCCGGGTTTCGGTGGTCAGCGGTTTATACCGTCATCACTTCAAAAAATTAAGCGGCTTGTAACCTGGCGGGAGCAGATGGGCCTCAATTTTCTGATTCAGATAGACGGAGGAGTGGGCACCGCCAATGCAGAAGAGATATCGCAGGCAGGCTGTGATATTCTGGTTGCCGGCAGTTCGATTTTCGGAAGTGATAACCGAAAAGAACGCATCCAAAAGCTATTCCAGAAAGCCATTATCGGCAGCAGTAACTTTGCGTGACCACCCCGGCCGGATGGAACGCAGTGAGCTTTATGCCGCTTCACCCCAACAGCACCATCGTAAATTTGCATTGTTGAAACACTTCAGGATTTAACTTTGATAGAACAAACTATTGTAATTCGTGATGTAGAACCGGTACTCGTTTTCGGGATTGAAGACCGGATTTTGAACCGCATCGAACAGGCGTATCCGGGGGCAAGCCTCACCGCACGTGGAAATGAAATCAAGATTTCAGGATCAACGGAAGATTTTGCCGAGATAAACGATATCGTCAACCAGCTTATCAGACTTGCTATCCGCAATAAAGCCGTTACCGAGCAGGATGTTAACACTCTGCTGAATATGAAGAAATCGCAGCGTTTAGCCGAAGGGTTGCACGATCCTGACGACAACGCCATCGTTCATACTCATACCGGTGAAACCGTAAAAGCTAAAACCCCGAACCAGAAGCGTATAGTAGAATCTTCGGCCAAAAACGACATTGTTTTCGCAATCGGCCCGGCCGGAACGGGTAAAACATACACCTCGGTTGCCATTGCGGTTAAAGCACTCAAAGAAAAAAAAGTTAAGAAAATTGTGCTGGTCCGTCCGGCCGTTGAAGCCGGTGAAAGCCTCGGATTTTTGCCCGGCGGGTTGAAGGACAAAATCGATCCCTACCTGCGTCCGCTCTACGACGCCCTTGAAGAGATGATCGACAAAGACCGTCTGGACCTCCAGATGACCAAAAACATCATAGAAATCGCGCCGCTGGCTTATATGCGCGGCCGTACGCTCAACAACGCTTTCGTTATTCTGGATGAAGCCCAGAACGCCACGAATATTCAGATGAAAATGTTTCTGACCCGGCTCGGCTTCAATTCGCGGGCGATCATTACGGGCGACATCACACAAACCGATCTTCCGAAGCTCAAGCAGTCCGGGCTGGTTTCCATTCAGCAGATTCTGCGTCAGATAGAGGGTATCGATTTCGTCTATCTCGATCAGCGCGATGTGGTTCGTCACAAATTAATACGGCAGATCATTACCGCTTACGAGCGCTACGAAGAGGCCGAAGAGGAGAAAGAGAAATCCGGGAAACAGAAGGCTCGCAGCCGCAGGGAGCAAAATTAATGAAGTATCGCGTGGTTCCGCTTCATGAAGGCATTTTTTCGGTCGGACTGGATAAAATATTCAACCGAATAGAAAAAGACGACCCGCCGGCCCGCGGAGCTCTCAAACTTGCCTTAAACCCTTTTCTTATTCAGGTCGATGGCCGAAATATACTCATCGACTGCGGACTGGGCACATTCGGAAAAGAAAATCATTTTGAAATCCTGACGGCCAATCTTGAGGAGTATGATTTAAGTGAGCGTGACATCACCGACGTTTTTTGCAGCCACCTGCATTACGACCATATCGGCGGCTTGGCTCATAATACAGGAGGATACTGGGAGCTTTCTTTTCCCGATGCTACAATCTGGGCTTCCGGAAAAGAATGGGCCAAACTTCAGTCGGTTACCGACGAGGACGGTCCGCGAACCGAGTTTCTGGATTTTTTGGAAGCCAGGGCCGACTTGCAACTGATGGAAGGAGACGCCTCACCCTATGATTTTATCAAAAGCAGCCAAATGGGCGGACATACCGAGTTCAGCCGCCTTACCGAGTTGAACATTGACGGACAACTCTTTATAATGGCCGGAGATGTGCTGGGTACGCGAGGGGCCGTAAACCGAAAATATGCTGCAAAGTATGATTTCGACGGAAAAAGAAGCATGAAACTACGTGAAGAACTCACGAAGCGGGCTTACGAAACCAAAGCCGTCATCCTTGCCTATCACGATACCGAGCATCCGATGTTCCGGCTTTCGGATTACAATAACGATAAAGGTTATACGATCACCAACGTAAGTTCCTTCGATGAAACCAGCAGAAATTCATGACATCGCGCAGGCATTAGCTGAAAAAGCCGTTACCGGTGCGGACGCCGCCGTTATCCTCGGTTCAGGACTCGGAGATTTTGCCGACCGGCTTGAAAACCGCACCGATATCCCCTATGCTGAAATCAACGGCATGCCGGAGGTTACGGTAACAGGCCACTCCGGTACGCTTCATTACGGCACAATCGGCAGCAAGCGCATTATCGCCTTCGGAGGACGTTTTCACGGATATGAAGGCCACGGCATTGATGTATCGCTTTGCCTGGTCCACATCGCACATAAACTCGGGATTCCGCGCCTGATCATCAGCAATGCGGCCGGTGGGGTATCCTCGCGGCTGCACACCGGAGACCTGATGCTCATCAACGATTTCATGTCGCCCGGTTATATTTACAGCAAAAGAGGCTCAACTCCCTCCTACACTCGTTTCGACAACGGAAACGTACGGGCAAAAATCCTTCAGCTGGCTGCGGATGAAAATATCCCCCTTCAGCACGGCACCTATTTTTATGTAAAAGGGCCGACCTACGAGACCAAGGCAGAAGTTCGCGCCTACCGAACTATGGGTGCTGATGTAGTGGGGATGAGCACTGCTCCCGAAATGCTCGAAGCCACCCGGCTCGGCATAGGATGCATCGGCATTTCGCTGGTTACCAACATGGCAACCGGCATCAGTCATCACAAACTCGATCACAGCGAAGTAAAAGAGACGGCCGAAAGCCGGAAAGAAGACTTCGCACGGCTGGTAATACGACTGATTGAATCCGATTTGTGATGATTTTTTTCGAAGTTGAGACAGCTTAGCTCCCTTAAAACAAACCACATTATTTTTTCTTATGGAAATTCACATCAGGCGTTTAAACGAATATGTCCATTTCGAAGCTTCCAACAGCGAGGGTAATTCGGTCCATATAGACGGAGCCCCTTCAATTGGCGGGGAAGGAAAAGGCATGCGGCCGATGGAACTGCTGCTTACTTCGGTTGCCTCATGCAGTGTTTTCGACGTGGTAAGTATCCTGAAAAAGCAGCGTCAGCCGGTGGAAGACATTCAAATAAAGGCGACGGGTGAGCGTGCTGAAGAAGGCACTCCGAAGCCGTTTACCGCGCTCCATTTTGTATTTATGATGAAAGGCGACATCGACCGAAAAAAAGCAGAACGTGCCGTGGAGCTTTCCGTTGAAAAGTACTGCTCCGTGGGCGCCTCTCTCGATCCCGCAATTCCGATCACTTACGAAACGGTAATCGAGCCCTGAGGCATCCGCCGGAACGCTGAGCGCGATTCTGCAATTTCGGAAGAAAATGGACTTTGTATCATATAAACAAGCCCCGTTTACCGGACAACACTGTGAATGAACAATTTCTGAAGAAACTGTACAGCGATCACAGGCAGGCATCACGCTGCCCCTCACCCGCTCATGTAGCCGACGTTTTTAACCGGCTGCTGGGCATGCTGTTTCCGCAGGTAAGCGCAGAAACCTATGAGCATTTTGAGGATTTCAGCAGTGCGTTCCGAAAGCTTGAGGAAGATTTCCGTTTTCTGCTTTCAAAACGCATCAACAGGAAAGCGGAAGAGGATGAATCCCTGCTGCAATTCATTTTCGGCGAAATGCCGGCCATTCGAGAAATGCTCATTGAAGACATCGGGGCCATGTACGACGGCGATCCGGCCGCCAAAACCCATACTGAAGTCGTTCGCACGTATCCCGGATTTTACGCCATTGCATCGTACCGGATAGCCCACTGCTTCACCCGTAAAAACCTCCATCTGATAGCTCGGATAATTTCGTCGAATGCGCACAGCAAAACCGGCATTGATATTCATCCGTCCGCCCAAATCGGCCGCCATTTTTGTATCGACCACGGCACCGGAATTGTAGTCGGGGAAACCGCGCGCATCGGCGATCATGTCAAAATATATCAGGGAGTAACCCTCGGTGCCCTCAGCGTGCGAAAAGAGGATGCATCCACCAAACGCCATCCCGACATCGGGGATCATGTGGTGCTTTACGCTGGAGCTACAATTCTCGGAGGCAAAACCGTTGTGGGGCATCACAGCACCATAGGCGGCAATGTCTGGCTGACCGAAAGCGTGCCTCCTCATTCAAAAATTTATTATCAGGGTGAAGGTGCCGCCGCCCGCGCATAAGCCGTCCCATCCTTCCGTATTAAAACCGGATTTTATACATGAATGTTGAAGAACTTATCGGCAACACGCCGCAGGTCAAACTCAGACGCATACCCGTCAGACCGGGCGTTGACATGTACTGTAAGCTCGAAGGACAAAATCCCGGGGGATCGGTAAAAGACCGGGCGGCTTTCGGGATGATCAACGGCGCCCTTGAGCGTGGTGAGGTAAAGCGCGGAGACACCCTTATTGAGGCCACCAGCGGGAACACCGGCATCGCCCTGGCCATGATAGCCAACTTTATGGGCCTGAATCTCAAGCTCGTCATGCCGGAGAACTCAACCAGGGAACGCGTGGTCACCATGAAGGCGTACGGAGCCGAAGTAATTCTGACTCCGGCCGAAGGCACCATCGAATACTCCCGCACCCATGCCGAAGAGCTGGCCGAAAAACACGGCTATGTTATTTTGAATCAGTTCGGAAATCCCGATAACTATCTGATGCACTACCGAACCACCGGTCCGGAAATCTGGAGAGATACCGATGGAAAGATCACCCACTTCGTTTCCTCTATGGGCACTACGGGCACAATTATGGGCGTATCGCGTTTTCTGAAGGAAAAGAACCCTGATATTCAGATTGTGGGCACTCAACCCAAAGAAGGCTCCAGCATTCCGGGAATCCGGCGCTGGTCTCCTGAGTTTCTGCCGTCCATTTACGAAGCCGATCGCGTGGACCGTATCATTGATGTAAGCGAGGCCGAAGCCACCCGCATGACCCGAAGACTTGCAAGGGAAGAAGGAATTCTGGCGGGTATGAGTAGCGGCGGAGCACTTCAGGCCGCTATGAAGCTCTCCCTCGAGCTGGAGGAAGGCTTGATCGTCTGCATTACCTGCGACCGCGGAGACCGCTACCTCAGCTCCCCGCTTTTCGGTGAAGGATGATGCCCTCAGCGCTCTTGTCGTTCACGACCTAATCTCCTGCGCTGCTGCTGATTGGCTTCCCTTGAATACAGCGAATCCCAGAGGGCCATCTGACGCTCATCAAGCAGCGTTTGAAGTTCGCTGTGGAATTGTTCGTGATGCTCCGCCATATCCCGTCTGAACTGCTCTCTTGATTCCTGCATGAGAAGGCGCCTTTCTTCCCGGTTTTCCCGGATAAGGATAAAAAGGCTGTCGGCTTTCTCATCATCCAGGCCGAGCTGTTCTTTCATGTGCTGCCGTATGCGATCCGCGCGCCGCTCCCCTTCCCCACGCTCCAAAGCAGGTCCGTTTTCAACCCGGTGGCGTTCGGTTACAGCTGTTTCATCTTTTTGCGAAGCGCCCCAGGATTGCGAAGCGATCCAGAAACCGGCCCCGAGGCCGATAATAAATACGGAAATCAAAGCTATGGTGAGGCGAAGGTTATTCTTCATGGTCGGAAAGTGATTCAGGTCCGGTAAAAACAAATTGATCTACGAGCAGATACTGCTCTTCATAAAAAGCCTGCTGCTGATCGGAGCTGTAAACCCATTCGGCAATCTGGTCGGGAGTATAGCTGTGCCCGGCCGGCCGATCCATATACAGGCCCGTAAATGCAATTACCAGTAAGGCGGCGGCGGCCAGGGTTCCTGTAAGCCGGCTCCATACGCGGTCGTTACGGTGGTCTTGAAGGGCGTTGTGTATCACTGAAAGCTTGTCATCGGAGGCCGGTTCAAGCGGGAACGCCTGCTCAAGTTCGTCCCTGACCGGTAAACCGGTTCGTAAAAGCTCCCAGTCGTCTTTCAGGTCGGGAAAAGCTTTCAGGCGAAGCAGAAGTTTTTGCTCCTCTTCCCGGCTGAAGCCCGAGTCGAGCATGTCTGCCATTTCCTGTTCGAGTTGTTCACGTTTCATGTTCGTAACCGGCTTTAATCAATGCTTGTTTGAGGAGTACCCGGGCCCTGAACAGCCTGCTTTTGACCGTGCCTTGTTGCAAGCCCAGCACCTCGCTTATTTCCTGGTATGACATTCCTTCCAAATCTTTAAAGATTATCAGTTCGCGATACGTTTCGGGAAGCGACTGAATCGCGTTCCTGAGCATGCTTACGGATTCGCGTTTTTCGATTTCATCGGATTCGTTTTCCGCAGATGAAGCGAATCCGGAGAAATCTTCCTCTGTTCCTGTTTCATAGCGCCGGCGTGTACGCAGCCTCCGCATGGCGTCGATACAGGTGTTTCGTGCAATCCTGAACACCCAGGTATAAACCGATGAAGCACCTCCAAAAGCCGTTAAGCTGCTCACCGCTTTCAGAAATGTTTCCTGTGCGAGATCCTCCGCATCGAGGCCCGTTCCCGCCGTGTAGGCGCGAATCGAGCGCTCGATCCGTGGATAGAGGGTTTCAAGCTGCTGTTGAAGTTCATCTTCGCTACGCAATGCGTTCGCATCATTCTGTGAAAAGGCGGCAGGAAAGTTAAATGCTCAAACCTTCCTTCCGCCCCGACTAATTACTGATTTCCGCGACCTTTACGCATCCGGTTTAGCCGGGCGTCGCGGACCGGCATCATTTGCGACCACTGTTCCTGCCAGAGCTGAAACTCTTCTTCAGAAAGAACCTGCCGAATTTCTTCCTGCATCTCGCGCTGCATTTCCATGCGGGTATCGGCCATATCCCGGCGGTTCACGTTTTGATCGGCCTGCATCTGCATTCTGCGATTTTCCATCACAGTCTCCCGGTGCTTCTGCACGATGGCTGCAACCCGGTTGGATTTACCCTCATCCAGGCCGATATCGTCTGCCACGAGTTGAACGTAGGCTTCGGTCATGTAGGTCTGCATTTCATGCCGTTGCTCCATGCGCTCTTCACGCAGGCGGGTGAGTTGTCGCTGCTGCTCCGGGGTAAGAACTTCACGAATTTGCTCCATCATATCCGTCCGCTGCATCTGCCGCTCATCGCGGACATCAGCCCGTGCTGCCCGGCGGTCCGAACGACTCCGGCGCTCTTGCTGCATTTCACGGCGGTACTCGGCCCGAATTCGGCCGATCTCCTGCTTCTGTTCTTCGGATAGCCCCAGCTCATTGCCATACACTACGGCAAGTTCATGCATGCCCTGCATACGCGCATCGGCATTTCCTCGCTGCTGTGCTTCCGCCGTATGCGAAAGCGAAAAAAGCAGCCCTGCTGCAATTAAGATCACTGAAAATTTCATGATATACTCCTGTTTTAAGTTTTGTTTCACGTGCTTCCGAGAAGGTTTCATTAACCGTTCTTTGCTTGGTTAGACGCATGAAGACAGTTAACGTTCGCCGATCATTTTTATACCGGTCTTTTTCCGTTAAAGCCGGCTTTTCGTCAGGCTGTGCTCGACCGGAGATTTACATGTTCGAATAACCATCTCTGCTGATAACTTGTTTGCTTCAAAAAAGTTGAAAAAGGTGTATTCTTCCTCCCCGATGCCGAAGGAACAGAGTTTGAGGGGTATCTCAGCCTCTATAAAATCATCGGACTAATGATAAATTATAACAATAATAAGGAATTAAGCTCCAATATAAACAGCATCCTATTCGAAAAATTAAATATAGTTTTGAATTAGAGCACCAAAGGGGTAATTTAAGCACGCAGTTCACGCAAGCGGTTGTTTGATGTACAAACATCACTTCGGGAATTGTTCAAAGCAACAATTTAACACAACAAATATATAGTATTATGTCAGCAGAATTAGTATCCGGCCGCGTTAAGTGGTTTAACGACGACAAAGGTTTCGGATTTATCGAACAAGAAAACGGCCCGGATGTGTTTGTACATCACAGTGCGATCAACGTAAATGGTTTCAAGTCTCTCAAAGAAGGGCAATATGTTACCATGAACGTAACTGAAAGCCCCAAAGGCTTGCAAGCGGAGAACGTGAGCCCTGAATAAGGGGTGTATCCTACCTTCGAATTTTAAGCCGGTTCATTTATGAACCGGCTTTTTTTATGCCTTTTTTTCCCGAAATTACATCTGGAAATTATAACCGAGGTTTTAGCGTCTTGATTACCGCCTTTTTCATCGCGCTGATGCTCTGCCTGTTCATTCAGCCGCCATCAGCGTTTTCTCAGGACCAGCCAACGTCGAAACCGGAACTTTTCGGCGCTGTACGTCCGGTTTTTACCACGCAGCATTTTCGCGACCGCTCGGGCGGTAACGGTTCTGTTTCCGCTATGAATGTACGTATCCATGCCGGGGCATCATGGCAATTTCATCAGGACTGGCTTTTTCGGGGGCGGATTGCCGGTCGCTATGCAAGCAATCAATCCGAATTCCGGTTTTTCATCCGCGATCATACCGGAGGCGGCGGTTCCTACTCGGCGGGCGTTACCACTTTAGACGAATTTTTTCTGCGATGGAAGCCTTCAGAGCGCATCACTCTTCATGCAGGCCGTTTTCAGGGCCGGTTTCCTCTGGCCGGATTCATCCCTAAAGGCATGGACCGTTATTATTCGGCAAACCTGAGCATCGGCCATACGGACGGCATTTGGATGACTTCAGACCTGAGCAGTCGCTATCGCCTCCACTTTATCGCAAGCCACAACGGCACGCGGGGCAGTACACACGCCGCACGGAGTCCGCTTGAATTCAGCCAATCCCTCAGCCGCATCTCACTATTTGCCAATCTGGAACACCGGAATACATCAGGGCGATGGGTACAACGTGAAATCAGCGTTTCCGTGATTCCACAAAGTTTTGAGCGAGACGGAAGCTACCACGCTTATACCACTTTTTCGGGTCGTGTCATGATGCGCCTGCCCTTTACGCCACAAAACGGCGAATTCCAGCTGGGTGGTGAAGTCGCATTCGTGCCGCTCGCCCCTGAAAACGCCGGAGGCATATCCGAAACCCGTACGCTGATCGAAAAAGGAGCGGTGGCATGGCAGGTGTCGGCTTACGCCAACGACGTGATTAGCGGGCACCGTCTTGGCCTGCTTTACGGTCAGACCGAACCGCAATGGCTGGTTTCATCAAGTTTCTCACCCAACCGCAGAATGGCTGAAATCCGCTACCGGTACACCATAAACAGCCGCCTGAATTACGAGATGCGCTACCGTATTCAGACTGATCTCTTTAAACCGCCCGCTGCAAGCAACTCATTGCGCATCAACGATTTTTACGCCCGTTTCACCTATCGTTTTTAGGATGATGTAAACCGAACCACACGCTCAGGTTCATCGGGCCTGGTAAGTAAGCTGACGCCTACCAGCAGCAGCACGTTAACAGCCAGCCCGTACACGCCCTCATGAAGAGGCAGTATTTTCAGAGCCGGATAACTCAGAAAGAGCACGTTTACAGCGATGCCCCCGATCAATCCTGAGAGCGCACCGGCTTTGGTTGCCCGTTTCCAGTAGAACATGGCAAATACCACCGGGAAAATTTGCGCCACCCCGCCGTAGGATGCCAGCAGAAGCGCCACAAGCGAAATATCGGCCACTACCGCAAAATAGTAAGCAATCAGACCGATCACCAGTACCAGCAGACGAATTAGCATTCGCTCGGTGGTATCTTTGAGCGGATTTCGAACCACCTTTGCGATGCCGTCCCGCACACCCACCGAAGCCGCAGAATGTAGTATGGCATCACCCGAAGACATGGACGCAGCCAAAGTTCCGGCACAGAAAAGACCGATTACAATGGCCGGAAGTTCGAGCTGCATGAGCATAAACGGCAGGATGCTGTCGGCCGGTTCTACGCCCGGATACAGCACAATGGCCGCAAATCCGATCAGCAGTATTGGTATGAGAAAAATCTGAAAGGTCGGATAAAGAACGATACTGAGGCGAAGTGATTTTTCGCTTTTGGCTGCAAAACTACGCATAAAAAAATGCGGCCAGACCGAAAATCCGATAGCCGATACGACCACTGCCGAGCTGAATCCCCACCAATCCCAGGGCGTTCCACCGGCGGTAAGACCCGGGGCCTGAAGCATAGCGGTGTGTCCGGCATCCATAATAGCCTGAAACATCGGACCGATACCACCATAAAGCGCATTGGGCAGATAAAGCCCGAGAAACCAGGCCAGAACCATCATAAACATCCCCTGAAACGCATTCGACCAGCCCACCCCGAGTACGCCGCTGAAATAGACATACACAAGAACCACCAGATAGGTGATACCCGCCCCGGCCCATTCAGGTATCATGCCCTCCGAAATAACATTCAGTACGTAGCCGGCTCCTTTCATCTGAAGGGTCAGGTACGGAATAAACACCACCACGCTGAGCACAGATAACAGAACCGACATGGTCTTGCTGTCGAAGCGATCGGCCAGCAGCTCGGCCTGTGTTATGTATCCGAATTTTTTCCCCAGTCGCCAGGCGCGCGGCCCAAAAAAATAGAGCGGTATGATACCGGTCACACCGTAAGCAATGATATAAAACGCCGCTGAGCCTCTTGAATATGCCCATCCGGGTCCACCCAGAAAAGCAAAGGATGAAAAGATGGACGCGCCAATCACAAAATAGAGAATGAGCACATTCATGCTCCGGTCGGCGGCCACGTAGCCGGTAACGCTGCTTGAAATGCGAAGGGCGGGAATGAGGCCTGTGAGCAAGGATATAAACAGGTACATCCCAACAACCAGAAGAATTACGCTGCCTGTTTCCATCAGGGTTTGGGGCTTTCAGGAGTGGTTTCATCCGGCCTGTAATCAGTGATGTACAGGAAGACCATTGATGCAAAAGCCAGCAAGAGGATGAAAATCAGCCAGGCAAAAGAAAGCGGGAAACCGAGGATTAGCGGCTCGGCTGACGAAAATACAGCATACAGCGGCCAGATGACGCCGAGCTGTATGAAGGCGACCACAATAAAGAATGCAACTCGATTAGGCGGGATGCGCCGGCCGAAAATCCGTATTCCTCCGGGAGTATGTTCAGGCATATCAACAAGGTTAGGTTACCGGGTAAGGCAGATAATAGGCATTTCCGCGGTAACCGGAAATTCAAAATATTTGCACCTTGTTCAGCGTGAAGAACAGAGCGTTAAAGCTTTAGGCGGTATAAACCCGAGGCATCCCTGACCGGTGAGAATCCTATTTTTTGCAGATAACGTCCATATTTGTCATCAACCGCGGGCGCCTCAATCACAGCTACTTTTTTGTTGATGAAAAAGTCCCTGTTATCGATATACAGAAAGCGGGCAATTTTGAAATCCCGGTATGAAGGGGCTACAAAATCGAGATCGAGCTTCAAAATTCCGTTTTCAAGTTCCCCCGATACCAGTCCGGCCGGCACCGTATCCCGCAAAACAAAAACATTGAAGTTTCCTCTGCCGGCCTCAATGTCAAAGCCCGGCTGGTACGTGTTTATATCTATTCTGTAGAAATCAAGGAAATAGCTCAGGTATTTGCTTTCCGGATTGACTTCCAGCATCCGGAGGTACTCTTTACTGAGCGCCATCTGCGTGAGATAGTAAACGTTTATCAACACTATAAAACCGTTCATGGCGGCCACCGGCACGGACCCGATCAGATAGCCGTAAAGCGCAAAGGCGGCGGCTCCGATCATATTCACGAAGCGAAGCTGCACAATTCGGCTCATCATCAGCGATACGGCAATCAGTACCGAAGCAACATAACCGATTATTTCATAAACAAGATAGGTATCCATACTTGAGTAAAAGTCGAGTTAATCAATGAGGCGCTAATGATAGCAAATCAGGAGGAGAACATCACCCGTGAACCCGGCGGGGTTTGAAATTGTTGAAGCAGCAACCTTGTATAATTGAGTTCTTATATCAAAGGAAATCGAATGTAGTCAAACCACACTATATGAAACAGAAAGCCCGAATTATATTTGGCGCAGGTTTTATTCTTGCAGGTCTTTTTCACTTTATAAACCCTGATTTCTATTTTCCTATGATGCCCGGCTGGTTTCCGGCTCCTGAACTACTGAATCTGCTTGCCGGGGTAGTGGAAATTATTCTCGGCACAGGACTACTGATTCGGAAATACGCCCGGCCCGCCTCTTACGGTGTTATTTTTCTGATGATATTGTTCATACCGGTCCATGTTTACATGATACAAGTCGGGGGATGTGTCTCCGATACCGTGTGTCTCCCGCTTTGGGCCGCCTGGGTCAGGCTCGTGCTCATCCACCCGCTTCTTATACTTTTTGCGTTGTGGGTAGGGCAAACGAAATGAAGGGATGGTGTTACTCTTAGTTCGATTCGAAATCAGCGCAAATACCGTTTCCAGGGTACAGTAATCAGTAATCAGTAATCAGTATCAGTGAACATTCTGAATCACTGTTGTCCGGGGAAACTGATTCTTACTGTATCCGTTGGCAGCATGTTTTTATCCCGCGGATTACGCGGATTGAACGGATTGTTCCGGCCAAACTACGAAGTTCCGTGCCCTGAAGTAGTTTAGAGCCGGAGTTTTTTTTGTTTTCAGATTGAACTATTGCGGTTAGATGCCCGTCAAAAAAGTCAGAAACCTCCAGGTAGCTTGATATGAAGAACCAAATCCGGCCTTGTGAAAAAATGGCGAAGGTCGCTCCGCTCCCAATTTTGAATGGTGGGTTTTGAATTTTGAATGACCTCCGTCAAAAAATGCATCCATG
>PXDL01000126.1 GCA_003566395.1 Balneolia bacterium
AGTCTTTCCCCGGTCAGAATACAGATCGTTACGTCGCTAAATCGAAAATCTCAAAAATCGCTCAATCCAAATTATTCTCATTCAAGCAAAGAAATCGGACTCACGCTCATAGTTCAATTTCAAAATACGCAAAACTCCAGCCCTGAAAAAAATACGGGCACGGGACTTCGTCGTTTGGCCGGATCAACCCGTGATATCCGCGCTAATTCGCCGGACAAAAACATGCTGCCATCAGATACAGATATAATTCGTTTTTCCGGACAACAATAATGAAATGTGAATTCATCCCTCCATTTTGAATTCCCCAAACCCTCCCATCCCCAAACAGTTGACTACCTCCATACAATAAGATACATTTCGGGTCCGCTTTTATTCCCGTTTATCTACCCCTCCCCTCATGAATTCCAAGCCGCTGGAAAAGACCGTTGAACGCATTGTACCTGACACCTTTGAATCACGGGAAGCTTACTTGCTTTATCTCAGGCATGTTTTTGCCTATGAGCAATTTATCAGACAGACCAGGGATGACATAGATGTGCTTGAGCTGGGCTTTGGTGAGGGATACGGCACATCCATGATCAGCAAGCATTGTGGTGAAATTACAGCCCTCGATGTTAACCCGCCGTCGGTAGAATATGCAAATGAAACCTACGGATCCCAAAAATGTCGGTTCATGCATTTCGACGGACACACAATTCCGTTCGAAGACGCTGCGTTCGACGCCGTGGTTTCCATGCAGGTGATTGAGCATATTGAGGACGATCACGCTTTTTTAGATGAGTTGCAGCGCGTGCTGAAGCCGGGAGGTGAAGCCCATCTGACTACTCCCAACCGGGAAACCCGTCTCGCTCCGGATCAGGAACCCTGGAATCCGTTTCACGTGCGTGAATATACTGCCGAAGAGCTCGACACATTGTTATTATCTCATTTCGACCAGGTCACGGTTTCGGGCGTACGAGCCGAACCGGCCGTTGAAGCTATCGAGGCTAAACGCGTCAAACGCGGCCTCTCTGCGTACAAACTGCTTCCCGATTTTCTGAAACGCCTTGTAACCGGAGACTATCAGTCGGCCTACGGCACGGAATCATTTTTTTTATCGGACGATCATCCCCGTAAAGGCATGGATTTGTATGCTGTCGGGACAAAGGTGATATAGCTTCAAAAAAGCCTTCATCAAAAAAAAGCCCTGCGAGTTCAGTTGCGAACCGCAGGGCTTTTATTTTTTGTGAGTTGAATACCGGGCTACATCATCCCGGTTTCATTCATCAATACCCTATTTAATAAGGGTCATTTTCTCGGTTTTTACCTGTCCGCCGGCCTGAAGCCTGTACAGATATACCCCGGACGCAAGGCGCGTACCGTCGAACGATACGGTATGGTAGCCGCTGTTCATGCGGGAATCCACAACGGTAGCAACACGCTGACCGGCAATGTTGTACACATCAAGGCGCACATCAGCCGTCTCGGGCAGCCCGAAGGTAATGTTGGTGGTAGGGTTGAACGGGTTCGGGTAGTTCTGGTTCAGCTGAACGGTTTTCGGAATGTTCAGCTCTTCATTATCTGCGTTCAACGGTGTTCTCAGATCGAAGCTCGCCATAAAGCGTGGTTCACCGTCCGGCAACGGGTGTCCGGGAAGATTCACCTGAGGCTTGACCGGATCATCACCCGGATCGTCGGTTTCAGGAGCTTCATAGCTGAAGGTATAGGACTCGCCCAGACCGAGGCTGACGGTTTCACCTGTTTCCTGATCGGTAAACAACAGCTCGTTGAAGTTATCGACCGCCCCGCTGATATTCACAAGACTGACGGTGAACTCGCCGGAAAAAGACGCCTCCACATTCATCGGCACATCCACTATTTCTTCGGTGTCGTTCAACGGAAGCGAGTTGATCACACGTGCACGGCTTGGATTGGAAGACACGGAGTAGAACTTGGCGAATTCATACGATAGCGACGACAACTGATCGGCATCCCACCGGTCGTTACTTGCTTCGCCTTCATCGGAAAACATCACCACGTTGTAGGCCGTGAAATCATCGGCTGTCAACCTGAGGGTATAATAGGCGGCAAACAGCTCTTCGCCCCCGTTATCACCCTCACCGGTCAGCACATCTTCATCGAGCACCAGCTCCGGATCGTTGGCGTTTGCATGTACCCAAAACCCCTGAAACGGCTCTACGACACCTCTGAAACCCATCACGCCGGATACATCGGAAGGATAGAAATCGTGTCCGTTCCAGGCCTGATAACCGCCTGCGCCGTCATTGATCCGGTGATTCCAGACCTGAAATGACTGCCTTGCGTTGGTCAAGTCCTCATCTCTGAGATTCCCAAGGTCGATGCTCTGCAGGTAAGGATTCCCAAGCAGATTCCAGCCTCGCTGAGCCGGGCCTGAAGCTCCTTCGCCGGGAAGCACAAGCTGATTATTCATCTCAATTTCCAGAGGTGACGTATTCAGGAACCCGAATGCTTCAATGAACGCAGGCAGGTCTTCGGAGAACAGATAGGTAAGCAGTCCTTCGCCTCCCGCCACCTCGTATTCACTGTCGGGTACCGGGGCAAGGCCTGTGATGGTGTAGCGGTAGGCTGAAGGGGTCAGCTGCTCGTCTTCATTATCAGCGCCGGGAAAACCCTGCGTGGTAAAGTTGCTAAGCAGGCCGGAGACGGTTTCCAGTTCTACCGGGGCCGCGGAAATTCGCCATCCGCCCTGTCCGGTTATCAGGCGCGTACGCAAACTTGCCTCACGCACGTCGAACACGATCACGGCCGAAACCGGGTCAATGCCGGGGTCGGAATGTAACACCAGTCTTAGACCATATTGTCCCTCATCCAGGTTCTCGGCATCAAATGTAAAATCAATATTGCGTGTAGCACCCCCAGGAATCGAACCGTTCAAATCGGATACACTGAATTGATCCAGAGGCGCTTGCTCAACATCGGGTGGCAGGTTGGTGTAAGAGACGAACGTTGTATAGTTGAAAGCTGCGCCGCCTTCATTGCTCACGCTGACGCTTCCTTCCGTCAACTCAGCCGTGCTGGCTTCAAATTCGAAGGGCCCTTCATCCAGTACCATCACCGGCTGGCTCACTCCGGTTCCGATCGTGAAGTCGGCCGGGGAAACATTGAAAAAGATGTGATCGTCGGCTTTTACCTTGATCCGGGCGTCATTGGTAGAGATGCCGGCCGGGATTTCCACCGTAGCAGTACCGTTATTGGTTTTGTTTTCAGCAAGGATGATATCGAAACTTTCCCCGCCGTTATCGGAAAGATAAATACTAACGGTTTCGACACCTACCGGATTCTCATTGGTATTTGCAACATCCCAGGCTACGAGAACTACCCCACCGGATTCCCACTCCGTGCCCTGGCCCGGCACCGGAACGAGAAACGGACCCGCTCCCGCCGTTACCGAATGCATAATCTGCTCGAAAGCGATGCCTCCACCGCCCGGAGCGTTGTCGCGTGCCGTTAACCGAAACCTCAGATTCCGGGAATAATCGGGTAAAAGCTCTCCGATAGTAGGATTTCCACTCAGCACGTTCTGACGGCGGGGAAGCATGCGCACCGGCTCTTCTACCGGCGGGAATGAGCGGAACAAGGGCGCATTTCCGGTCGGGTCGTTCG
>PXDL01000556.1 GCA_003566395.1 Balneolia bacterium
CATGTAAGGCCCCTGCTAAGCGATGCAAGCCTTATGAAATCAATAAAAACCGGGATCGTGGAGCACAAAAAAAAATTTGGCAGGAAACCACAGCTTATTCACCTATCTGAGCTGGGGCTTGACAAAAGGACCGAAAAAGAGCTCAAAAAAAGAATGGGCTCCATGTTCAACAAAAATGAAAAGCTGCTTTCCATAGCGCTCATGAACATAGGGGTTGTATCCCAAACCAGATACTACGGAAAGATAGCTGAGTTGTCTGAAGAGTTTGTCGAGACACTGGGGCTCGGCCTTGATGCTGAAAAAGGCCCATTCGAGAGGCAACTAGACCACATCAAAAACAATGTCAATACAGTAATCGAAGCAGAGGGAAGGGACATATTCGATTCATTCATCCTTTCAAAGCTAGAGAAAAGATTCAACAAAGCAGAGCTCGACGGAAATATCCTGAAAATTGGAAACGTGGAGGTTGCCAAAGTAAACTTCCTTACAGGCACCCTTGAAATCAGGCAGGATAGCATCGATGTTTTCCGGAACATTGTTGATGCCAAATCGTTGAAAAATGATGTTGAAACCATCAAAACAAAAGATGCCGACATAAACCTTATTATGGGCAGAAATGTGCTGCCCTTCTCCAGCCTTTTCAAAGCCCTTACAAGACGCAAATAAAACAAGCTAGCCTATGGTGGTCTTCTTCTGCCTGCCTTTTGACTTCTTGCTGACATGCCCTCTTGCCTTGGATATGTGCTCTTTTGCAGGGAGCCTCTTCACTTTTGTTTTTTTGGAATAAAGCCCTGCAGCCACAAACCCTATTGAAAAATTGTAAAGGGCGCTCCATTGAGTTTCAACAAGGCCTGCGAGCTTGCTTCTTGTGTAGTAGAGGAACTCATGCCATTTTCCCGGAGTGCTTCCAATCAAAGTTACAAGGTAGCCACCGCTCTTTTCCGGGGCAACCAGCCACTTGAACCTGTATGTGTAAGGTATGAACTTCACCTCACAGAATATGGTACCCTGGTTCATGTTGGTCTCAAGGCGTGTGTCAAAGCCTATTTCCCTGCCATAGTTGAACCTGGCATCGTCTATCAGGCCCTCTGATAGGGACTCTATCGCGTGCAGGATAACCTCTTTTGGAATTTTCTTGAAATGCGCCTGTTCCTTTATTTCAGCCATATTGCCACCTTATCTGGAATAAGTCATTACTGGTATAAAAAGCCTACCATTGCCCCAATGTCCTCTGGCTTTTCCTCCCCTTCAGAGGCTCTGCTTTCACACCCATCCTTCTCAGCTGCCTTGCGAACTCATTCGCATATCCGTGCACTGTGAATGCCTTTTTCGGCGCGCTCTGTTCAACATATTCCAAAAGCTGATGAAAATCCGCATGGTCGCTGAGCTGGAAGCATTTTTCAATTCCGCTTCCATGGAAATTGAATATGCCCGCCCATCCTGTTGCCGCGCCTGCCACAACCCTTCTTTTTGTTTGGACTCTCACAGCATCTATGAATTTGTTTTTCAACAGATGCATGGGGACAATTGCCACAAAATTATCCTTTTGAATCTCTTTCGCCTCTTCCGAGCCGAACTCCGCCCACTCGCCAAGCGCCACACCATTGGACTCGTAAATTCTGTTGATGCTGCCTATTTTCGGATGGACCAGGACCGGAATCCCGCAGTAGTCGTTTATCACCTTCACAAGCTCCTGGGACTTCCCGATTGCATACCCGCCGAGCAGGACAACCCGCCCAACATCATAATTGGCCTTTACCCAGCCCGCAATTTCAGAATATACTTTCTCCCTTTCCGGAAACGAAAAATCCTTGGTGCCGAACGTGGACTCTATGACAAGCGTCTCTGAAGGCACTATCTCGGCACCTGGAAAAAGTATCGAGTCCTGGAGCTTGAAGTCGCTTGTATACACAATCCCGCTGTTTTCAAGCTTCATCTGCACAGAGCCCAGGACATGCCCTGCGTTGTGGAAGGAAACCTTTTCCCACCCCAAGTCCATGGGCCTTCCAATTGATGCGTGTTTCGCATCTATGCCGGTCAGCTCAGACGTTTCCCTGCTCATCACCATATCGGTCCTGTGGCTTTTTGCATGGTCTGAGTGGGCATGGGATATGAATACAGTGCCATCCCTTGCTATCCTATGGGGGTCCAAAAGTATTTTATTGCCCCTCTCCATATAGGTTATGCCGTTGTCCTTCCAGAGCATATTTATTGTAACAGAATATCGGCATTTAAAGGTTGTGGTAAACATGGAAATAACACGCAATCAATTCATACTGTACCTGTGCCTGTTCGCCTTCACCCAGCTGCTTTTGATATACGAACGGCCGCTTGCATTCATACTCCTTGGCTCCGCGTTCATCTTGCTCGCGCCGTTCCTTGTTGTGGAAAGGCACGGAATAAAAATTTTCAAAAAAAGCCTTGAGCTTTCAATTGCCGCCGCGATGCTCTCAATATTTATCGGAGGCGCCCTTTGGTACTATGCGCCTCTTTTCATCTAGGCTCTGCTGGAGCTTCCGCACCATGTTCTTGGTAATTGAATCCAGCTCCCCATAGTACCTGTTGTATTGCTCCTCGAACCACGCAGGGTTCCCGAGATAGTTCATAATCGGCGTGTGGCCCACTCCCGCAAGAACCAATATCCTGCAGTTTTTGTTCCTTTTGCACCTTGAATTTAACGTGTACAATATTTTCCTCACCCATTGGAGATTCCGGATGTTGTCCCATATGCATTCAACATCATGGCAGACCGGGGCCTGGCCCATGAGCGTTGAGAGCGCATCATGGTCCCCATCCAACGCATCGAGAAGGAGCCTTTTCTTCTCTGTTTCCTCGGGCGTCGAGCCCTCCACGACCTTTTTGGAAACCTTTGCAGGCGCATCCCTTATTCTCTCGAGCATTTTTACCGCTTTTTCAACCCCCACCTCCCTCACTAGCTCGTCCACCTCCCTGTTGGAATCCAAGGGGACCCACGCTTTCTTCGGTTCCGGGAACCCGTATCCTATGCTTTTTTCAAAGCTTTTCTTGTCAAACGATTCTGCAAGAACAAAATCCGCCTTCCTTATCTCTTTGTCCAGCTCCTTCTTGAATTTCTCTGATATGACATAATGCGGCGGGGCACCATGCACAAAACCGAGAAAATACACCTCCTTTTTTTTGTAGGTGAACAATATCATGGGGGGCCTGCCATTTCCCCCAATTCTTGAAATCATGCCCCTAACACCCTCAGAACCATGGAGACAGCCATAGGGACCGACACATTGTCATTCAATTCCGGGATTGTTTCAGCAATCATTGCAATCAATGCGGCAATCAATGCCATCTCCCTTCCCACAAAGAAGTACATTGCAAGATAGACACCGAAAAATCCCGCAGCCGCACCCTCCCATGTCTTTTTTTTGTTGTATCCTATCCTTATTTTTCCGAAGCTTGCGCCGAAAATTGTGGAAAACGCGTCCCCCACGCACAGTGCCGCGATTGCAGCCGAGCTTATCCTCCACGGAAAAAGCAGCAAAACAACTGCAATCGAAAAAAGGAATGCAAGAGCCCCGGAATACCCTCCTTCGACATCGCGCTTCAAAAAATCGGCAATGCGCCTCAGGCACCTCACACGGAAAAACGC
>PXDL01000037.1 GCA_003566395.1 Balneolia bacterium
GTATTTGTGAACTTCCCGACGGCGTTGAGATGGTTATGCCGGGCGACAATGTAGCCCTGACCGTAGAGCTGATTCAGCCGATTGCGATGGAGGATGGTCTCCGTTTTGCGATCCGCGAGGGGGGCCGCACGGTAGGTGCCGGTGTTGTTTCTCAAATTCTGGACTAATTTAAGTTTTGCATTAGTAGACTACGGGTGTAGCTCAATTGGTAGAGTATCGGTCTCCAAAACCGGCGGTTGGGGGTTCGAGTCCCTCCACCCGTGCTAATGCGGCAAACAAAATTCAATGAGTAAAATAAAATCGTTTACTGACGGCGTACGGAAAGAGTGGAATAAGATCACCTGGCCGACAGCTAAAGAACTTCAGGACAACACCACAGTCGTGGTGTTGTTTTCTATTATTCTGTCCATTTTCATTTTCTTTATAGATCAGATTTACACTAAAGCTCTGGAATTTATTTTCGGATGATTGAGCAAAGTGACATAAACTGGTATGTGATAAGATGCTTTTCCGGCCATGAGCGCAAGGTGAAGGAATATCTCCTGGAAGAAATCCGTGAGCAGAACGTCATGGATAAGGTTGAGCAGATTCTTATACCAACTGAGACTGTAATAGAAATTAAAGGCGGAAAGAAAAGACAGAAGGAAAAAAACTTTTTTCCGGGATATATCCTTTATCAGGGCATTTATGACGAATCTATGAATGATTTGGTATCAAATGCACCTTCGGTGATCGGGTTTTTGAAAGCTGGTAAAAACCAGAAGAAACCAACTCCGCTTCACGAAGAAGAAGTAAACAGGATACTCGGAAAAGTAACCCACGATAAGGAAGTCGTTGCAGGCGGCGGCCTTGTGGAAATTCCGTTCAAGAAAGGCGATTTGGTGAAAGTCACCGACGGACCTTTTAAAGACTTTGACGGAACGATCGAAGAAGTTTACCCCGAAAAGCTCAAGCTGATTGTACATGTGAGCATCTTCGGTCGAAAAACACCTGTTGAGGTTGATGTTAATCAGGTAGAGCCGGAATAACATTGCTTCTCGTCTTAACAGGTGCTGCATGATAAATCTGGCCGGCATCATACAGCATGTATACATAAATCGCATTATTAACACCCATGGCAAAGAAAGTTGACAAAGTTATAAAACTCCAGATAAAAGGGGGGCAGGCAAACCCGGCTCCTCCGGTAGGTCCGGCACTCGGACAGGCCGGCGTGAATATCATGGAGTTTTGCAAGGCATTTAATGCCAAAACACAGGACAAAGCCGGTACCGTTATTCCTGTGGAGATTACTGTATTCAATGACAAGTCGTTCACATTTGTCACGAAAACGCCACCGGCTCCGGTGTTGCTGAAAAAAGCAGCTAATATCCAGAGCGGATCAGGTGAACCCAACCGCGTTAAAGTAGCTACCGTAACCCTGTCTCAATGCCGGGAAATAGCGGAAGTGAAGCTCGAAGATCTCAATGCATACGATGTTGATGCTGCCGCTGAAATGATTGCAGGTACAGCCAGAAGTATGGGAATACGGGTTGACCGCAGCAAATAACAGTAATTCTTAAGCAGGATATAAAATGGCCAAAAGAGGAAAAAAATATCAACAGGCTGCTTCGCTTTTAGAAGCAGGCAAAGAGTACAGCCTGGAAGAAGCCGCTGAACTTATAGGCAAAACAGCCACAACAAATTTCGACCCTTCCGTCGATATGGATGTGCGTCTGGGTGTGGATCCGCGTCAGGCCGATCAAATGGTACGGGGCAATGTTTCGCTTCCGCACGGAATCGGAAAAAGTGTACGTGTACTGGCACTCGTAAATCCTGCCAAGCAGGATGAAGCCCGTGAAGCCGGTGCCGACCACGTAGGCCTCGACGACTACATCGAAAAGATTGAATCAGGCTGGACCGACATCGACGTAATTGTAGCCACTCCTGATGTGATGGGCAAACTTGGAAAGCTTGGCCGTATGCTGGGCCCGAGAGGTTTGATGCCCAACCCCAAAAGTGGAACAGTTACTATGGATGTAGCTCAGGCTGTATCTGAAGTTAAAGCCGGTAAGATTGATTTCCGTGTTGATAAATACGGAATCCTTCACACAACAATCGGCAAAGCGAGTTTTGATGCTGACAAAATCAAGGAAAACGCTCAGGCGTTCCTGAATACGATCATCAAACTTCGTCCGTCTTCGGCTAAGGGTATTTATGTGAAAAATATTTCCATGAGTACCACTATGGGCCCAAGTATAACCATCAACCGCGCGGTTGCTCAAAAGTAACCTGAATCGAAAGAATCGAGATCATGGCAACATTAGAGAAAAAGAAAGAAACAACCCGCGAAATCGTTGAGGTTCTCCAATCCTCAGATGCAGTGTACCTGACTGAGTATAACGGGATGACGGTGGCAGACGTTAACAAGCTGCGCCAGGAGTTCAAGAAAGATGACATCACCTACCGTGTTTTCAAAAATACGCTCGTTAAGCGGGCTATGGATGAAGTAGGCGGGTATGATAAAGTTTACGATCATCTTGAAAACCAGACCGCTTACGCCTTTGTAAGCGGGGATCCTTCCAGACCCGCTAAAATTCTGAAAAACTTCCTCAAAGATCATAAAAGGCCGTATTTCAAAGCTGCTTTAATTGAGGGTGTACTTTATCAGGAAAAAGACCTCGAAGCCCTGTCGGCTATGAAGTCGAAGGAAGAAGTTATTGGTGATATCATCGGATTGCTGATGGCACCGATTACCAATGTAGTAGGAGCTCTTCAGGCTCAGGGATCCAATATTGTGGGTGCGGTTAAAACCATCGCCGACAAAGCAGAAAATTAATTATAGTTAAATCTAAATCCATACAACAACCGGAGTTAAAATAATGGCTGACGTTAAATCATTAGCAGAACAATTAGTCAACCTCACCATCAAAGAAGCCAACGATCTGGCCACTGTACTTGAAGAAGAGTATGGCATTAAGCCTGCCGCTGCTGCCGTAGCTGTAGCAGGCGGTGCAGGTGCAGGCGAAGCCGCTGCTGAAGAAGAGCAGACTGAATTCACCGTTGTGCTGAAAGAAGCCGGCGCCAAGAAAATCGGTGTCATTAAAGAAGTACGTGCAATTACTGGTCTTGGCCTCAAAGAAGCCAAAGAATTAGTTGACGGCGCCCCTGGTAACATCAAAGAAGGTGTTTCCAAAGAAGAAGCTGAGGAACTCAAAACCAAGCTTGAAGAAGCCGGTGCTACTGTAGAATTAAAATAATTATTCTACATAACGTTACCTGTTTGACCAATAGCCAATCCCGTTTTGGGGACTTGGCTATTGGTGTCTGAATAATACATGCTCATCCGCCCCGGTGAGGGGCGCCGATGAGGATGTATTTTTACGTTTTATTTATACCCATCATCTAATTGTGAGGTATCCTTGAGTACAGAGACCAAAATCCTTCCCTTCTCGAATCGTATTTCTTTCGCGAAAACAAAAAAGGTCCTCGACTACCCGGATTTTCTTGAAATTCAGAACGAATCGTTCTACCGGTTTACCCAATGGGATGTAGCTCCCGAAGATCGCGAGGAAATCGGCCTGCAGCGAATCTTTAACGAGCATTTCCCCATCACTAATTCCAGAGAGCAGAATATCCTGGAATTTCTTTACTATTCGATCGACACCCCTAAATACAATATTCAGGAATGTGTCGACCGCGGGCTTACCTACTCCATCCCTCTGAAAGCTAAACTCAGGCTGTCGGCTATCGACCAGACCGATGAAGCCTCTGAGACGATAGAGCAGGAAGTTTTTCTCGGCGAACTTCCCTGGATGACCGAGCGGGGTACATTCGTGATTAACGGTGCCGAGCGTGTTATCGTTAGCCAGCTTCACCGTTCACCGGGCGTATTCTTCGGAATGTCTATGCACCCGAACGGAACACAGCTCTACTCGGCACGAATTATCCCATTTAAAGGTTCGTGGATTGAATTCACAACCGATATTCGCGATGTGCTCTGGGCTTACATCGACCGTAAGAAAAAGCTTCCGTTGACCACGCTTCTGCGCGCTCTTGGATTTTCCACTGATTTCGACATCCTTACTATTTTCGATTTGTCGGAAGAAGTAAGCATCAAAACTAAAAAGGCTTTTTCCGATGTTGTGGGCCGCCGTCTTGCAACCGATATCGTTAAGGAAGAAGTTCAGGAAGTTGTTGATGATGAAACGGGCGAAGTTATTGAAGCAACCAATCGCGTTGTAGTTCTGGCTCGGGAACACGAAATTACCGATGAAGATTACAGCACCTTTAAAGAGCTTGGTCAGAAAAGCGTTTATGTGCTGAAAATCAGCCAGGAAGACGCCGACCGTTCGGTTATTATCAATACGCTCCGCAAAGATACCAGCCATGATCAGGAAAGTGCGCTTGCAGAAGTGTACCGCCAGATACGGACCGGAGAAATGCCGGATATCGAAACAGGAAAAGCAGTTATTGAACGACTTTTCTTCAGCGATAAGAAATATGATCTTGGTGAAGTAGGTCGCTATCGCCTAAACAAACGCCTTCGCATAGATGAATCTCTGGACATCAGGGTTCTTACGATCAACGATATCGTATCCATTATCAAGGAACTGATTCGTCTTAAGAACATGAAATCGGTGGTAGATGACATCGATCACCTGAGCAACCGTCGGGTGCGTACGGTAGGCGAACAGCTTGCCCAGCAGTTCGGGCTTGGTCTCGCCCGAATGGCACGTACCATTCGTGAGCGCATGAATTCACGCGATGCGGAACAGTTCACCCCACAGGATTTGGTGAATGCCCGTACCATTTCAAGCGTGATAAATACCTTTTTCGGTACCAATCAGCTTTCTCAGTTTATGGACCAGACCAACCCCCTGGCCGAACTGACACACAAACGCCGTATGTCTGCTCTGGGTCCGGGCGGACTTACCCGCGAGCGTGCAGGATTTGAGGTTCGTGACGTCCACTATACGCATTACGGCCGTCTCTGCCCGATTGAAACTCCTGAAGGACCGAATATCGGTCTGATTTCATCGCTGTGCGTACACGCAAAAGTGAATGACTTCGGGTTTATAGAAACGCCTTATCGTCCTGTTAAGGATGGCAAAGTTACCGATAAAGTAGAGTATTTGGCCGCTGAGCAGGAAGACGAAACAATTATTGCTCAGGCAAACGCAGTTCTTACCGATAAGTCCGAGTTTGCCAACGAGCTGATCTTTTCACGCTTCCGCGACAGTAACGTAGGTCTTGCGCGTCCCGAGCAAATAGAATATATGGACGTGGCTCCGAACCAGATTACTTCTGTTGCCGCTTCCATGATTCCGTTTATCGAGCATGATGATGCCAACCGTGCACTTATGGGATCGAACATGCAGCGCCAGGGAGTACCTCTCTTGCGCCCCGAAAAACCTATTGTAGGTACGGGTATGGAATACCGTGCAGCCAAAGATTCCCGTTCCATTATTTGTGCAGAAGGGAAGGGCGAGGTGGTTTACGTATCGGCTACGAAAATCAAAATAAAGTATCACCGCAGCGAGCAGGAAAATCTGGCGTTTTTCGATGACAGTCTGGTTACCTACGACCTGATGAAATTCGAGCGGACGAATCAGGATACCTGCGCCAATCAGCGTCCTATTGTTAAAGTAGGCGACAAGGTTGTGGCAGGTGATCCAATCGCCGACGGATGCGCTACCAACGACGGTGAGCTCGCTCTCGGTCGTAACCTGCTTGTGGCATTTATGCCGTGGCGTGGTTACAATTTCGAGGATGCCATTGTGGTAAGTGAGCGCGTGGTCTCGGATGATATTTACACATCCATCCACATTTCCGAGTTTGAACAGCAGGTTCGTGATACCAAGCGTGGTGAAGAAGAACTTACCCGTGAAATACCGAACGTGAGTGACGAAGCAACCCGCAACCTCGACGAAAGCGGGGTGATTCGCGAAGGTGCCAAAATCAAGCACGGCGATATTATTGTCGGTAAAATTACCCCCAAAGGGGAAAGCGACCCGACTCCCGAAGAAAAACTTCTTCGCGCCATTTTTGGTGACAAAGCCGGTGACGTTAAAGACGCATCCCTCAAAACACCTCCCGGCGTTTCCGGTGTCGTAATCGGCACCAAACTCTTCAGCCGTAAAAAAGACGAACAACTTTCCCGCAAAGAGGAAAAAGATCTTGTTGAGCAGGAAAACCAAAAGTTGGGCGATAAAGTCGCAAAACTGAATGCTGAATGGTCGGGCAGAATGTACCGCTTGCTCAAAGACAAAACCTCACCGGGCATTGTAGATATGCTTGGAGTGGAAATAATTCCAAAAGGTGATAAGTACCGCAAGCAAATGTTTGATGATCTTCCGGAACCGCTGCGTGTGAAAGCACGTCAGCAGTGGTGTCAGGATGATGAAGTCAATAAGCTTGTGGAAGTTCTTTTCCGCAATTATACCCTGATTCGCCGTCGCTATGAGTCTGAGTCTAAGCGAAATAAATATCAGATTCAGGTTGGCGACGAACTGCCGCCGGGAATTGTGAAGAAAGCCAAAGTCTATGTGGCTAAAAAACGCAAGCTTCAGGTAGGTGACAAGATGGCCGGCCGCCACGGTAACAAAGGTGTGGTCGCCAAAGTTGTACCCGTTGAAGATATGCCGTTCCTCGAAGACGGAACCCCGGTAGATATCGTCCTTAACCCGCTGGGCGTACCTTCGCGTATGAACCTGGGTCAGATTTACGAGACGATTCTCGCATGGGCGGGCCAAAAGCTCGGCGTAACGTTTGCAACGCCAATTTTCGACGGTGCAAGTTACGACGATGTGCAAGGATGGCTTAAAAAAGCCGGCTTGCCCGAAGACGGCCGGACCTTTCTTTACGACGGCCGTTCAGGCGAACGCTTCGCCCAGCAAACCACGGTCGGAATCATGTATATGATGAAACTGAACCACCTTGTTCAGGATAAGATGCACTCTCGTTCCATCGGTCCGTACTCTCTTATTACGCAGCAACCGCTCGGCGGTAAAGCGCAGTTCGGAGGTCAGCGACTTGGTGAAATGGAGGTTTGGGCGCTTTATGCCTACGGTGCCGCCAACATCCTCAAAGAGATGCTGACGGTGAAAAGTGACGACGTTAAAGGACGTTCCAAAGTGTATGAAGCCATTGTTAAAGGTGAAAACCTGCCCGACGGAAATACACCGGAATCTTTCAACGTGCTGCTTAAAGAGCTTCAGGGCCTTGGCCTGGAAGTAAGCATCGAACAGTAAACCTCACAGGCCAATGCTGAACAACCGAGTTTTTAACGAATCACAAATTACGGAGGTGGAACCTTGTCACTAACAGTAAGCGACACCGTATCCAAAGATTTCAAAGCACTCAAAATATCCCTTGCCTCTGCTGAAGCAATTCTTTCCCGCTCACGGGGCGAAGTGCTGACCCCTGAGACGATCAACTATCGTACGTTTAAGCCCGAAATGAACGGCTTGTTCTGCGAGAAGATTTTCGGGCCGGTCAAGGACTGGGAATGCCACTGCGGCAAATATAAAAGAATCAGATACAAAGGCATTATCTGCGACCGTTGCGGCGTGGAAGTAACCCGCAAAGCAGTTCGTCGTGAGCGTATGGGCCATCTCAGCCTTTGTGTCCCTGTTGTACATATCTGGTATTTCAAATCGCTGCCGAACAAGGTTGCTTACCTGCTCGGCCTTTCGTCAAAAAATCTGGATAAAATTGTGTACTACGAAAACTTCGTGGTCACCAATCCGGGAATGGCGCGCGATCTTGGTTACAAGTACGGTGATATGCTCACCGAAGAAGAATATTATGATATTCTGGGCCAGCTTCCTGATGAACATCGTGAGCTTGACGAGGACGACAGCGATAAATTCGTTGTGAAAATGGGGGCCGAGGCTGTTGAGTCTATGCTCGCTAATATCGACCTCGACAAGGATGTTTATAAATACCGTGAGCAGGTCAAGAACGAAACATCCATGTTGCGTAAGAAGAAAACGCTGAAACGCCTTCAGGTGCTCGAAGCTTTTCGTACGGCCAACAGATCCATCGAAAACCGTCCTGAGTGGATGGTGATGCGTGTTATTCCGGTTATTCCTCCGGAACTGCGCCCGCTTGTACCGCTTGAAGGCGGACGTTTCGCGACTTCGGATTTGAATGATCTTTACCGCCGTGTAATTATCCGCAACAACCGTCTCAAGCGTCTTATAGACATTAAAGCACCGGATGTAATTCTCCGTAACGAGAAACGCATGCTTCAGGAAGCGGTTGATTCTCTTTTTGATAACTCGCGTAAAACCAACGCTGTACGTAATAACAATCGTCCGCTCAAATCACTCAGTGATATGCTGAAAGGCAAGAGCGGTCGTTTCCGTCAGAACCTTCTTGGTAAGCGTGTTGATTACTCCGGCCGTTCGGTAATTGTAGTAGGCCCCGAACTGAAAATGCATCAGTGCGGTTTGCCGAAAGAAATGGCAATTGAGCTGTATAAACCGTTCGTTATTCGCAGATTGATTGAACGGGGCTACGTGAAAACGGTGAAAAGCGCCAAGAAAATGGTCGATCGACGCGACGAGGTTGTTTGGGATGTACTTGAGAAAGTCATCGACGGACACCCTGTGATGCTTAACCGTGCACCGACACTTCACAGACTTGGTATTCAGGCATTTCAACCGGTTCTGATCGAGCACAAAGCGATTCAGCTTCATCCGTTAGCATGTACGGCTTTTAATGCCGACTTCGACGGTGACCAGATGGCTGTTCACTTGCCGTTGAGCCATGATGCCGTGCTTGAAGCATCTATTTTAATGCTCGGGGCACACAACATCCTGAATCCTGCAAGCGGTGGCCCGATTACGGTACCATCTCAGGATATGATTCTGGGTCTTTACTATATGACCAAGGTAAGACCTGCCGGTGAGAAGGAAGGCAAAACGTTCGGCTCTACTGATGAAGTAATTGTTGCATATGATCAGCGGGTGATATTGTTACATGATCGCATCAAACTTCGTCTTGTTCATGAAGTTGACGGTGAGAAGAAAACCGAAGTTATAAACACCACGGCAGGACGTGTGCTCTTTAATGAGATCATACCTCCGGAGGTCGGCTTCAAAAATCTGACCTTCGGCAAGAAAGAACTCCGAATTTTGATTGGTGAAGTTTTTTCAGCCGTGGGTACCGCCCGTACTTCCGAATTCCTGGATAATATGAAGTATCTCGGATTCGAAAATGCCACTGTGGGCGGATTGTCCTTCAGCCTTGAAGACATTGTAATTCCTGATGCCAAAGCTGAGCTTATTGAAAGTGCTCAGAAAGAGGTACAGCTTATTATGGAACGGTATGAAAATGGTTTCATCACCGATAATGAGCGTTACAATCAGGTTATTGATAAATGGACCGGAACAACAAACCGGGTATCCGAAACCTTGTTCCAGGCCCTGAGCCAGGATAAGGACGGGTTTAATCCGGTATTTATGATGGCCGACTCCGGAGCACGGGGTTCCAAAGAGCAGATTCGTCAGCTTGGCGGTATGCGTGGTCTGATGGCCAAACCGCAGAAAAGCTCGGTGGATTCCTCCGGAAGCGAGGTTATTGAAACGCCGATTCTCTCCAGTTTTAAGGAAGGACTTACCGTACTTGAATACTTTATTTCAACGCACGGTGCCCGTAAAGGACTGGCTGATACAGCCTTAAAAACAGCCGATGCCGGGTATTTGACCCGTCGTTTGGTTGACGTTTCCCAGGATGTTGTGGTTACCGAACATGACTGCGGAACGCTCCGGGGTATCAGGATTCGCGCCCTCAAGGATAACGAAGATATTGTTGAAAGCCTTGAAGACCGGATTATCGGCCGGACATCCATGCACGATGTATTTGACCCGCTTACCGATGAGCTTATCGTTCATTCGAATCAGCTAATTGATGAGAATATCGCCCGGAAAATTTCGGAAACCTCGATTGAGGAAGTCGAAATCCGCTCCGTGCTAACCTGCGAAACCGGCCGGGGTGTGTGTTCTATGTGTTACGGACGCGACCTTACCCGTGGTAAACTGGTTCAGACCGGTGAAGCAGTAGGCGTAATAGCCGCTCAATCAATCGGTGAACCGGGTACACAGCTTACCCTGCGTACCTTCCACGTTGGTGGTACGGCCGCTCGTCTTGAAGCCGAATCGCAGCATAAAGCCAAATTTAACGGTAAAGCCGAATTCGAGAACCTTCGCGTTGTTACCTATAACGACGGTGAAGAAGAATTCAACGTTGTGTTAAGCCGTGCCGGTGAAATCAAGATTGTTGATGATACCGGAAAAGTGCTGAATACACACAACGTACCCTACGGTTCCGAAATGCTCATCGAAGAAGGTGACATGGTTATGAAAGGTCAGCCGCTTTGTAAGTGGGATCCTTATAACGCCCTCATTTATTCTGAAATGAACGGTAAGGTTGCCTTCAAAGATATTATTGATGATGTAACCTGTGCCGATGAAACCGATGCACAAACGGGCTACAAGGAAAGAGTAATCATCGATTCCAAAGACCGTACGCTTGTACCAACCCTGATTATCAAAGACGGTGAGAAGTACAAGGAAATTACGCTTCCGGTCCGGACCCATATTGTTGTGGAAGACGAGCAGGAAGTTTCCACCGGTCAGGTGATTGCCAAGATTCCGCGTAAAGCTTCCAAATCCAAGGATATTACCGCCGGTCTGCCGCGTGTTACAGAGCTTTTTGAGGCGCGTCCACCTTCCGATCCTGCTACAGTTTCGGAAATCGACGGCGTTATCAGCTTCGGAAATCGTAAGCGTGGTTCCCAGGAAATTATCGTGGAAAGTAAAGACGGCGTGGACAAGCGGACGTATCTTATCCCGCTTTCCAAGCACATTCTTGTTCAGGAACACGATTACGTTACGGCCGGACAGCCGCTTTCAGAAGGTGCCATTCTGCCGCAGGATATACTCAACATCCTCGGCCCGTTCGCAGTACAAAGCTACATCGTGAACGAGATTCAGGAGGTTTACCGTCTGCAGGGTGTGAAGATCAACGATAAGCATATTGAAGTGATCGTACGAACCATGATGCAGAAAGTGGAAATCACCGAGCCGGGAGATACCATGTATCTTGAAGGCGATAAAGTGGACCGCTTCGAGGTAAACAGGACTAACGATAACCTTATCGGCAAGTTTGTAGTAACCGATGCCGGTGGATCCGATCTGCCGCTTGGAAGCTCACTTACCCGCCGTGAAGTTCGTGAAATCAACTCCCAGCTTATTAAGGATGACAAACCTGAACTGGAAGTCCGTGAAGCAGCATCTGCCATTTCACGTCCTATACTGCTCGGTATTACGCGGGCTGCACTTTCAACCGACAGCTGGCTATCGGCGGCTTCCTTCCAGGAAACAACCAAAGTACTTACCGGCGCCGCGGTTGAAGGCAAGTCGGACAACCTGCTCGGACTAAAAGAGAATGTGGTGGTAGGCCATCGCGTACCGGCCGGTACGGGAATGAGACCTTATCAGAATCTCATAGTCAGCGGTGCTCAGCAGTACGAACCTGATGAAGAGGTTGATGAGCGCAGCAAGTCTATTGCCGATATACTTAAATCCGAAAGCTGATTGTAAATCAGCTTAGATAAACGTCGGTTTTATTTCAGAAAGCCTTCCGGAATTTTTTTCGGAAGGCTTTCTGCTTTTAATGTATCTTGCTCAGGATTTGTAGTAAGGCGGAGGTAAACGAAACGTTGTACCGGATTCGCCGAGGTTTTCATCAATGTGTGTATCATGGCAAACCCATTAGAAATAGTTGTGATATGGTTGAAGGTATAAAGGACCTTTACAACGAGATTATTGAAAGCAGACAGGAGCTGGTCTGTAAATTCGATGAGGACACTCGTATTCTTCTTGTGAATGATGCGTATGCTAAAGCGTTCAACAAAACGAAAGAGGAGCTGATAGGAAAAAGCTTTCTGGATCTTGTGCCGGAAGAGGAGCATGATAAAATACGGTCGCACCTCAACAGCCTGACCCGTCGGGAACCCGAGCTTACTTATCAGCATGAAGTTATTTCAAGTGATGGCAGTATCATCTGGCATGAATGGTACGACCGGGCGATCTTTGATGAGACCGGAAAGCTCAGCTATTTTATTTCCATAGGCCGCGACATCACAGAGAATAAGCTTATGGTGGAAAAGCTGAGGTATCAGCAAAAATTTCAGGCTTTAGTAATGGATCTTGCCATTTATTTGGTAAATATTCCGCTTGATACCATTGACACGGCTATTCATAATACGCTTAGAAAAATAGGTGAATTTGCCGGCGTAGACCGCGCTTATGTTTTCCGCTACGACTTTGAAAACAGCCTCACCTTTAATACACATGAGTGGTGCGGAGAAGGCATAACCCGGGAAATCGACAATTTGCAGGGCGTTCCGCTTGATTACATCCCGGAATGGGTGAACAAGCATACGCAAAAAAAAATGATGGTCATTAAAGATGTATCTAAACTTCCGAAGGAAAATGGAGTCAGGCAGATACTTGAACCTCAGTCGGTTAAATCGCTGATTACGGTTCCCATGCACCATAACGAGGAATGTCTCGGCTTTGTAGGTTTTGATGCCGTCAGAAGCGTGAAGCAGTGGTCCGAACATGAAATACAACTGCTGAAAGTTCTGACCGAACTTATCGCCAACGCAGTGGTCAAAAAGAGAACGGAATCGGAGATGGTCAGGGCCAGATATGAGGCGGTTGCCGCCAACGAGGCCAAAAGCAGGTTTCTGGCCAATATGAGCCATGAAGTCCGTACTCCGCTTAACGGCATTTTGGGTATGGCCGAAATGCTGAGCAAAAGCAACCCCAATCCTCAACAACAACGATATATCAATATCATACAATCCAGCGGAGAGACACTGCAGGGAATCGTTCGGGATGTTCTCGATCTTCACCGTATCGAGACCAATCAATTTACCCTTGAGCACACCGATTTTTCGATTGATGATGCCGTCAGGGAATCAGTTCAACTTCTTGAACTGAAAGCACGTGAAAAAGGCATCGTGCTTGGAATCGACCGTCTCGATGTTCCCTGGAGGCTGCTTACGGGAGCGAAAGTTCGGATAAAACAGGTGCTTATTAATCTGATCGACAACGCCGTTAACTATACCTCTGAAGGAAGCGTTAAGATTATTGTGCGACCGGATACGGTTAAAAAAGACGAACAACTCGTGTATGTGAGATTTGAAGTGATTGATACGGGTATCGGAATGACCGGCAAGCAGCAAAAACAGCTCTTCACCGATTTCTCGCCTCCGTTTTTTTACGCTAAGAAAAACTCCGGCGGAAGCGGGCTTGGACTACTGATCAGCAAGAACCTTGTAGATCAGATGCAGGGACAAATCGGCATCGATAGCAATCCGGGTGAAGGAACTCGCGCATGGTTTACGATTCCGCTCGGAGTCCCCGATCAACAGCCAAAACCCGAACATACAGAGCCTGAAAAACGTGGTCTTGTGATTACCGACCGGAAACTGAAAGCGGTATTTCTTGATCATCAAACCAACAGACTGAATTGCAGCCTTACTTACATATCTGATTTGCAGAACGCTTCCCGTTTGCTCAACAGCGCCGATACCCGTGAGCAACCATTCTGCGTGATTCTTGTAGATCTTGAATTCGGAGCAGCTGAAGTTTTGGGATTCGTTGATAATCTGAAGGATAATGCGCTTTTCTTTGACTCTAAAGTAGTGCTGATTGCCAGCTCTCAGAAACAGGTTAACAGAGCATGGATTGCAGAACACGATATTTATGATATCCTCGTAAGACCTGTACGTACATTCGAGATAGAGAGGGTGTTTGCAGCTCAATTCTCCGACGGTATCGGGGAGAATGAAATTGTTTATGATTCACCAGATTCCGCTTCGGTGTTTGAGACCTCAAACGAAAAAAAAGAGGATGATTCCGAACTCCACGCAAGTTTTGAAGAGCTTGGTGAAACTCCGGTTCAGTTTACCGGTAATGTTCTGGTAGCCGAAGACAATTCAGTAAATAAAATGCTCATTGATTTCATTCTTAGAAAACTGGGCGTACGCTACACGATTGTGGAAAACGGCCGTGATGTAATCAACGAAATGAAGAAGTCGGACTACGATCTTATCCTTATGGATTGCCAGATGCCTGTTGTGGACGGATTTATGGCAACGTCGGAAATTCGTTCAATGAGCGGCAAAAAGAAATCAAAAATACCAATTATTGCAGTTACGGCTCATGTCATAAAAGGGTACAAACAGCGATGTATTGCTGCCGGTATGAATGAATATATTTCGAAGCCTTACAGCGCCCGTGATATTATAAAAGTGTTTTTCAAATACCTGCGGTCACGGGAACATGATAAAAAGGATGCCCCCCTGGAACTGGATAAACTGCATGAGCGCTTTGACGGTAACGTGAGGTTAATCCACAGCCTGGTATCTAAATTTATCAAAGATTCGCGTCAACAAATTGCCGGGCTTTTATCTGCTCTTGAAAAAGGAGATTATCATGAATTAAAGCAAACCGGGCACAGTATGAAGGGCGCCGCCGCTTTGCTGCATAACGGCGATATATACAATAAGTCAGAGCAGTTAGAAACAGCTGTTAAAAACAGGTCTGATGAAAAGATTAGCGAACTGATACATGAACTCTCAAAAGCCGTCGATACCCTTGAACAGTGGTGGAAACGGGCAGGGCAGGGAAATACTCCCGAAGACTGAGAAGCCGGCCAGGTTCAAAAACGGCGTTACCGGCCGGCGTTAAATACTCAGTTTTTGCTTTCCTTACTAATGTTTGAAAGAAGGTCTTCAGCTTCACGAAGCAGGTCTTCGGCCTTTTGTTTGGCGTCTTCAACTACATCGTCACTTTCTTGTTTTGCCGTATTGATGGCAAAGTTCTCGTCTTTCAGTTCATCTATAAGACTGCGAATTTCATCAATATAGGTTTGTATGTGATAGCTCACCCGGCTTCGGGTGTTGCTGCCTTTGTCGGGGGCTACCAAAATTGCGGTTAATGAACCGATTACGGCTCCTGTGAGTACTCCGAGAGTAAAGCCTTTAGAAAAATCAGCCATGGTTTTTTTGCGGGTTAGAGTAGTATGGAATTGTAAGTACTTGATGTCGTATCTATATAAGCAAAAATTAATAAATAGTCACACGACATCTATTGTGAAAATCAAAATTTTGATTACAGAGTTCGGGTCTTTGCAATAAAGGTAAATCTGCATACTTCATGAAGCATGGCCCGATTCTTCCTCCAATCGTACGGTCTTCAGCAGTCTCCGTTTTGTGGAAGAAATTAAGGCATGTATAACCGGTACGATGAAAAGGGTAAAAATGGATGCGAAAAACAGCCCGCCGATTACCGTTCGCGCCAGGGGACTCCAGGTTTCGGAGCCTTCACCGATTGCAAGGGCCAGCGGAACCATGGAGAAAATCGTGGTCAACATGGTCA
>PXDL01000296.1 GCA_003566395.1 Balneolia bacterium
CGGCTGGATTATTTTTATGATGCTTTCAGTGTGGCTTCGCCTTACCGGGAACGACCGGCCGGCGGGAAAACGGGAGCGCTTCGGCTTCAACCTGATGTTCATTACGCTACTTCCGGCGCTTATTTCCATGCTCTATCCGCTGGGCATTACCGACCGGCTGATACGCATCGGATTCGTATTTAATATACTGCACGGGCTTGGCATGTTGATGCTGGTACCCGCACTAATGCCCAGCCGCTCGCTTCCGGTACAGATTCGTATGATACTAATCTGTGCGGCGGTGCTGTTCGGCCTAAAAGCTATTATACAGCCCGTAAGTTTTATGCCTGATTTGATATATCTGACGGGGAATCACTTTCTGAAGGTCGCGTTTTTGCATCTGGTGCTTCTGGGCCTGGTGACGCCGGTGCTGACTACAGTGGTCTTTAACGCTCTGAGCAGGCCCGGAATTCAAAATATCGCTTTGGTTTCCCTGATGCTTGGGAGTGCGCTGCTCACCACCCTTTTCCTGTTCTGGATTCCGGTATCGTCTATGTCAGGCATTTATGTTTATATACCCTGGCAGTTGATAATGGGATGGCTGGGTGTGGCTTTTTTGGCGGCCATCATTTGGGCAACCTGTCTTGAATGGAAAACCCGCTGAGGCTTGCGGGTGAAAAAAAATTGTCCGATGAACAGGATAAACTTACATTAGCGCAACCTGAAAGGCGAGTTTTTTGAATTCCTTTAAAGAGACTCCCGGCTCATTAAAGATTGATTTAACGGAAGTTGATAGCTGCTCCGGAAAACCAATTGCTTTGTTCATGATTTCGGGCCGGGTAAGATTTTTAATTCCTTGAACAATCGTGTCTTATGATATCCCTACGCGTTCCTGACTGGTTGGAGAAGCATCAAATGGTGTATAGTGATTATACCCGGATTGAGGAAAAGGTACTGTCAGGAATTCGTGACGGTCTCAAACGCTTTTATCCCGACGATCAAAAGCCTGACGTTTCCATTATCATGCCCGTCTGGAATGAGGAAAAAAATATTATCAGAACGCTATCGTCAATTTCAGAAATCAACACCCGGTTTAAAACCGAACTGATACTGGTAAACAATAACTCTACCGACCGTACTCCTGAAATACTGGATAGGCTTGGTGTGTATTATGTGAATGAACCCCGGCGGGGAATAAGTATAGCGCGCCAAAAGGGCCTGAGCGAAGCGCGTGGACGGCTCATTCTGCTCGCCGATGGCGATACGATTTATCCCCGAAGCTGGGTCGATACACTGTCGGAGTTTTTGGACAAAAGACCGAAATTTTCGGTTGTACATGGTACCTATGCCTTTATCCCTCCGCCGGGTCGTTCAAGAGTGCCTTTCGCTATTTATGAAGCACTTGGCGGGGTATCGCGCGTCTTGAGAGGAAAGAAAAGAGCGTTTCTTCATGTATATGGCTTTAACATGGGTTTCAGAGCTGAACAGGCCCGGGAGGTAGGCGGTTTCGACACTTCCCGTAATTTTTGGTCCGACGGGGTGCTGGCCTACGATCTTTCCCGGTTTGGAGGCATCAGGCAGCTTAAATCGTCAAACGCATGTGCCTGGACAATCCCGCGCCGGGTACTTGCAGACGGCGGGTTGACGGGTGGGTTCCGGGTGCGCGCAAAAAAAGAATTTGGTCGTCTCGGCGATTATCTTTTTAGAAGAAAAGTGAAGCGCTGACGGCATGATTTGCCCTCCGGTCGGGCGTCTTTTTTGTTGTAGCATGGTCTGCGGTATTTAGTTTTTTACTTTTCTCTTGCTGCCCCCGGTGACCTATGAACATGCGGTTCATTCGATTTCAGTAAGTTTGCAAAATTGATGCACAACCCGATTCGATGCGCTATATTGGTCCCTTCACAAACCCAACATCGGCTTAAAGGAGATTACCATGAAACAATCCATGATTCTTCATTCCGTATATTTTTATTTCCGGGACGATACCCCAGGGGATGTATATGAGCAACAGCGTGAGCGGATTTTCGATCTCAATAACCGTCTGGATGTCGTTCAGCTAACGTTTGCGGGTCCGCCGGCAGGCATTAAACGCGACGTGGTTGACAACGACTACGGCATGAGTCTGCATATGCTTTTTCAGGACGAAAACGATCTTCAGAAATATCAGGATCACGAGCTGCATCAGAAATTCCTGGCCGATTTCAAGGAGTATTGGACCGGGGTAAAAGTGTATGACACGTCGGTCTGAACCGGCCGAAAACTCTGATTCTTGTATTCAGGTGCAGTCCGGCCCCGGCCTGTGTGGTGGTGCCCGGAGAACATTTTCCGGGGCCGCAATGTTGTAAGGGCATGCATATCAAAAATACTCGAATACTTTTTACCGCTATTCTTCTTCTGTGGACCCTTCAGACCGCCTCCGCTCAGAAGGCCGAGGTGGTTTCCGGTCAGGCGGTTTTCAACGGCAGTACGCCGGTAGAGCGGTTTTCCGGGCTAACCGAAAGCATAAGCGGTACGCTGGATTTCAGTACCGGGGAGTTTAGTTTCACCGTGGACCTGAGACCTCTGGACACCGGAAACAGCCGCCGTGACCGGAACATGCATGAAGATTACCTGCAAACCGAAACCTATCCCTACGCTTCATACAAAGGGAATATTGAATCCATTCCGGACCCGGATTTGATTGATGAACAGGAAGTTGTCTCGGAGGGCACATTCACCCTGAAAGAAACGGAAAGAGAGAAAACGGTTACCGGAGCCCTCCGCTATGACGAGGACGAACAAGCCTGGGTTATTACGGCAGTTTTTGAGGTGCTTCTAACTGACTTTGATATTTCGCGCCCCCGTTTTTTGTTCATACGCATGCGGGATGAGGTAGAACTTGAAGTCCGATTACTCTTGGAAGAAGCTCCGCAGGAGTAAATTATTGGCAAATTGAGAAATTTCGGTTAATAATATGATGACAGAATTGCAATAATTGAGTTATATTATCGGAAACCTGAAGCTAATCAGTTGCCATGAAAGCACATACTTACGATTCATACATAATTCACCAGCAGGGCAGTGAGCCTGCATCCGGAGACAGGGTGGAAAACTGCGAGAATGCTGAAATAACAATCGCCGGTTCCGACGGCAAAAAGCGCACCTTTGAGGTCCGTAACGGAATCATTAAGCGGGAAATAAGAGGAATTCCTCTGGCCCAGACCATTGTGGCTGTGGTCTTCGGTATCATGCTTGTGGTTACCATAGTTTTCTTCATAATGTGGTGGACCATGCGCTGACGCCTTCTTCTGAAGGTCGGATATCGTTATTGCTATATCTTAATAAATCGCCAATTCATACTTTTTGAAAGCGATGGATTTTCTAAGAATCTGTCTGTGATATAGCGATTCTTTTCGGAGCATTTCAGGCTTACTCTACGCATTATCGTAAGGCTTTTTTTATCCCGGACTTGTGCTTGTACGATAATCCCGGGATTACCAAAACCAATGAAGCAGATGAAAAGAGATGGGATAGTATTGCCTATTATTAATCTAATACCTAACTTATCTATTAGATTAATTATGTTTGAAATATATGATATGCTTAAAAGTCTGAATCTGTATCGATAACCGGAAGGGATGATTCCGGAAGTTA
>PXDL01000506.1 GCA_003566395.1 Balneolia bacterium
GTATTTGTGAACTTCCCGACGGCGTTGAGATGGTTATGCCGGGCGACAATGTAGCCCTGACCGTAGAGCTGATTCAGCCGATTGCGATGGAGGATGGTCTCCGTTTTGCGATCCGCGAGGGTGGCCGCACGGTAGGTGCCGGTGTTGTTTCTCAAATCTTGGACTAAGCTGAGGATATTTTAAGTGGCAACCCAACAGAAAATCAGAATCAAACTCAAGTCTTACGATCACAACCTGATCGATAAGTCTGCAGAGAAGATTATCAAAACTGTTAAATCAACCGGAGCAGTGGTGTCGGGACCGATACCACTGCCAACCGATAAAACCATTTATACAGTCAACAGATCTGTATTTGTGGATAAAAAATCACGTGAACAGTTTGAGTCCAGATCACACAAAAGACTGATCGATATCCTGTCAACAGGATCCCAGACCGTTGATGCGCTCATGAAGCTTGAGCTGCCCTCAGGTGTGGACGTGGAAATCAAAGTTTGATTAACTCATATTACTCGTTACAATGAGCGGATTATTAGGAATTAAAGTAGGAATGACCAGTGTATTCGACGAGGCCGGAAACCATATCCCGGTTACTGTAGTCGAAGCCGGGCCGTGCGTAATTACGCAGATCTTTTCGGAAGAAAAGGACGGCTACAAGGCTGTGCAACTGGCTATGGGCGAGAAGAAACCCAAGAATGTATCAAAAGCCCTTCAGGGTCATTTTGAAAAAGCCGGTACAACGCCCAAGCGCTACACTCGTGAATTCAGAGATTTCGTACCCGAAGGTCTTGACCTGGGTGATGAACTCACGATTGAAGATGTCTTTAAAGAAGGCGAACTCGTAAATGTTTCCGGAACCAGCAAAGGTAAGGGATTCATGGGCGTAGTTAAGCGCCACGGCTTCCATGGTGTAGGCGGCAGAACACACGGGCAGCATAACCGTGAGCGCGCACCGGGGTCTATCGGACAGTCCTCAGACCCATCCAGGGTATTTAAAGGAATGAAAATGGGCGGCCGCACAGGAAATGAACGGGTTACTGTTAAGGATTTGCAGATTGTGAAAATCCTGGCAGACTCCAACCTGTTGCTGCTCAAAGGAGCTGTGCCGGGCCCTAAAGGCAGGCTCGTTGAAATTCGTAATGCTTGATCTATAAAAGGCACAGAAGATGAAACTAAATATTTTCAAAACTGACGGAACCGATTCCGGTAACCAGATAGAACTCGACGAGACCGTGTTCGCCATTGAACCGCGTGACGGCCTCGTGTATGAAGACGTTCGTGCGTATCTGGCTCATAAGCGTCAGGGTACGGCAAAAACCAAAGGCCGTTCGGAAGTACGCGGCGGTGGCAGAAAAGCATACCGCCAGAAAGGAACCGGAAACGCCCGCAGGGGAACAATCCGCTCACCGTTGCTGAAAGGTGGTGGTGTTGTATTCGGACCGCGCCCGCGCAAGTACACCATTCGTCTGAGCAAAAAGATGAAGGAACTCGCGCGTAAATCGGCCCTTACTTACAAAGCGCGTGAAGAAGCCATTCGCGTAATTGATGAACTTGTGTTCGATGAGCCCAAAACCTCTGTCTTTGCCGGAATGCTTGATGCTCTTAAGCTGAACGGGAAGAAAGTTCTGGTACTTACCGAATCGACTAATATGAACGCTTACAAATCGGGCCGTAATATTCCCGGTGTAACGGTGATGGAAGCCAACAAACCGGCTACCTATGAAATCATGCATGCCGATGTGATTCTTTTCACAGAAGCCGGCATTGACGTACTCACCCGTACGCTTAATAAAAATGTTGAGGAGGCCGCGGCATGAGTAAAGTTCTTATAAAACCACTGATCACCGAAAAGCTTACCCGTATTCAGGAAACCTACAATCAGTACTGTTTTCTTGTGGTTCGCGATGCAAGCAAACCTGAGATCAAAGCTGAAGTAGAAAGGCTGTATCCGGAGGTAAAAGTAGTGAAAGTCAGAACGTTGATTACCGCATCCAAGCCCAAAGGGCGGTTTACCAAAAGCGGATATATCAGCGGACGTTCAGCAAAAGTGAAAAAGGCTTTCATCAGTTTGAAAGAAGGTCAGGAGATCGACTTTTTCAGCGAAATTTAATCAGCATTGACACATGCCTACTAAAAAACTTAAACCAATAACACCCGGCACCCGCCATCGTATCGCACCGGATTTCAGCGATGTGACGACCAATAAGCCTGAGCGTTCTCTTCTCACGAAGTTGCACAGCAAAGCGGGCCGGAATATTCACGGGCGAATTACCACGCGCCATAAAGGCGGTGGACATAAGCGCCGTTACCGGCTGGTAGATTTCAAGCGCAATAAGTTTGATATACCTGCTACTGTGAAAACCATAGAATACGATCCGAATCGCACCGCGCGTATTGCCTTATTGGCGTATGCAGACGGCGAGAAGCGCTACATCATTGCACCGGACAAGCTGAAAGTCGGCGACAAGGTTGTTAGCGGTGAAAGAGCTGCTCCTGACCGTGGAAACGCGCTTCCTCTTATGAATATGCCGTTGGGTACGATTGTTCACAATGTTGAACTTGTTCCCGGAAACGGTGGACAGATGGTGCGCAGCGCCGGAGCCAGTGCACAGCTCGTAGCTAAAGGTGAGCGGTATGTTACGCTTAAACTGCCATCCGGTGAAGTGCGAATGGTGCTCGGCAGATGTATTGGAACCGTAGGAACGGTAAGTAATCCGGACCACATGAACGTGACACTCGGAAAAGCAGGCCGTAGCCGTTGGCTGGGTATTCGCCCCACAACACGTGGCGTTGCCATGAACCCTGTTGATCACCCGATGGGTGGTGGTGAAGGTAAAGCTTCCGGCGGACATCCACGTTCGCCATGGGGGCAGAGTGCCAAAGGCAAGAAGACCCGTAACAGACGCAAACTGTCTTCCAAGTTTATAGTTCGGAGACGAAATAAAAAGTAACAGGATATGCCAAGATCATTAAAAAAAGGACCTTTCGTCCACTACAAACTTCAAAAAAAGGTAGATCAGGCCCAGGAGACCAAATCCAAAAAGGTCATCAAAACCTGGTCGCGTTCATCGCTGGTTACTCCTGATTTTGTGGGCCTTACATTTGCTGTTCATAACGGAAAGCAGTTCATACCGGTATTTATTACCGAGAACATGGTAGGTCACAAACTGGGTGAATTCGCGCCAACCAGAACATTTAAAGGACACCCTGTAAAGAAAGGGGAAAAACGATAAATCGATGGAAGTTACCAACGAATATAAAGCCAAAGCCGTACAGCGCTATCTAAGAAGGGCTCCCAGAAAACTTCGCCTGGTAGCTGATCTTGTGCGCGGAATGCAGGTAGATAAAGCCACTGAACTGCTCAAGCATATTAGCAAAGCAGGAGCTGCTGAAGTATCCAAAGTGATTCGCTCGGCCCATGCCAATCTGCAGAACAAATTCGAGGATGAAGCTATTGATGCATCCTCGGTTTACGTAAAAACAATTATGGTAGATGAAGGCCCTACGCTCAAGCGTATTCAGCCGGCTCCTCAGGGACGTGCTCATCCTATTCGCAAAAGAATGAGCCACATTACTGTAATTGTTGAAAAGAAAGACGAATTAGAAACCGACGAGGAGTAAGCTTTGGGACAAAAAACACATCCTATAGGTCTGAGGCTTGGTATTATCCGCGGCTGGGATTCCAACTGGTATTCAGAGACTGCCACCGCTGATAATGTTAAAGAAGATTTCACGCTTCGCAATTACCTGAGAAAAAGATTGGGCAATGCCGGTCTTTCCCGCATCATTATCGAGCGTACTCCCAAAAGAGTGCTGCTCACCCTGCTGACCAGTCGTCCGGGTGTTATTATCGGCCGCGGCGGTGAAGAAGTAGAAAAGATCCGTCAGGAGCTGAAAAAGTTTACCAACAAGGAAGTTCAGATTAACATCAGCGAGATCAAACGACCTGAAGTTGATGCCAGCCTTGTTGCTCAGAATATCGGCCAACAGCTTGAAGCGCGTATTTCTTTCCGGAGGGCTATGAAGACCGCAATTGCCTCAGCGATGCGGATGGGCGCCAAAGGAATTAAAGTGAAATGCAGCGGACGACTCGGCGGTGCAGAAATGGCACGTACCGAGCAGTATAAGGAAGGCCGTGTACCGCTCCATACATTACGTGCTGAAATTGATTACCACAACCATACAGCCCAGACGATTTACGGTACCATTGGTATTACTGTATGGATTTTCAAAGGTGAAATAATCGGTGATGTTGATCTTTCTCCTGCCGCTGTTACAGCCAAGCAGGATAAAGGTGCCCCGGCCGGTAAGCGTAAGGGTGGACGCCGCGGAGGCGGTGACCGCAGGAAGCGCGGCGGCGGTGGTGGTGGCGGTTCCAGAGGCGGCCGCCGCAACAGCAGACAGTAACCGTTTTAATTCCATAATCAGAGTTAAGTCATGTTAGAACCAAAACGAGTTAAAAGAAGACGAGTTCATAAAGGCCGGATTAAAGGGAACACGACCCGCGGCCATAAACTTGCATTCGGTGATTTCGGTATCAAAGCACTGGAGCCAAAGTATATAACCGCTCGTCAGATTGAAGCCTGTCGTGTAGCGATCTCCCGCAAAATGTCGCGTGAAGGTCAGATCTGGATTCGGATATTCCCGGATAAACCGGTTACCAGTAAACCGGCGGAAACGAGGATGGGTAAAGGTAAAGGTGCTCTCGATCACTTTGTGGCTGTTGTACACCCCGGCAGAATTCTTTTTGAAGTTACCGGTGTGAACAAAAAAGTTGCCCACGAAGCACTCAGGCTTGCTCAGTTCAAGCTGCCGATCAAAACCAGGATCGTCTCCAGAAGAAATTACCAGGGTAGCTAATCAAGTCTAAGGAAATAAGCCCATGAAACCACATGAATTGCGTGACATGTCTCTGGAAGAGCTGAACATTCGGGTTAAAGAAAACACCGAGTCTCTACAGAAAATGCGTTTTAACCGTGCTGTTGCAGGTCAGGTTGAAAATCCGGCCCGTTTTAAAATGCTGAGAAGAGAACTTGCGCGGCTCCAGACCATTCTTGCAGAGAAACAACGCTCTGCATAAGCAGATGCCATTAAGCCAATAAGGATTATGTCAGACAAAATTGAACGTAAAGAAAGAAAGCAACGGGTAGGACGCGTTGTCAGCAACCGGATGGATAAAAGCATCACCGTGGCTGTAGAACGTCAGATTAAGCATCCTATCTATGGTAAGTTTATTACCAAAACCAAAAAGTATATGACTCACGATGAGGAGAACCAAGCCAATCCCGGCGACATCGTTCGAATCATGGAAACCAGACCGCTTTCGAAAACAAAGCGCTGGAGACTTCTTGAGATCATAGAAAAAGCCAAATAATTGCACGACTTTTTTACTTAAGGAATTAAGAAATGGTACAAACACAATCAGTTCTAACAGTGGCAGATAACAGTGGTGCAAAGAAAGTTATGTGCATCAAGGTGCTTGGCGATTCCAAACGGCGCTATGCCAGTGTTGGAGACCTTATCACCTGTTCGGTTAAAGCTGCACTGCCGGGCGGTAACGTGAAGAAAGGTGATGTGGTTAAAGCTGTGGTCGTACGGACCAAGAAAGAGTACCGCAGACCAGACGGCAGCTACATCCGGTTCGATGAAAACGCCGCTGTTGTTATTAACAAGGATAATGAGCCGGTAGGCACCCGTATTTTCGGGCCTGTCGCGCGTGAGCTCAGAGATAGTAACTTCATGCGCATCATCTCATTAGCACCTGAAGTACTCTAAGTATAATACAGGATTAATTATGCCACGTAAGCACAACACACAAAAGAAACTCCACGTCAAAAAAGGCGACATGGTGAAAGTTATTTCCGGAGCTTCAAAGGGCACCGGTAAAGTACTTATGGTGTTTCCGGATAAAGAACGGGTTCTTGTTGAAGGAATCAATATCCGGGTAAAACACCAGAAGCCGAGCCAGGAATACCCTCAGGGTGGACGACTGGAGCAGGAAATGCCGGTACACGTATCTAATGTGATGCCACTCGACCCGGTAAGCAACGAGCCGACACGTGTAGGCCGTAAAAAAATAAATGAAGACGGAAAAACTCGCTGGGTGCGCTACTCTAAGCTCAGCGGCGAAGTTCTCGACAAATAGGTTAGGAATAGAACAAGATTATGGCTGAAGCAAGACTTTATACAGTTTACAAAAATCAGATTGCCCCGGACCTGATCAAGGAATTTGAGCTGGGCAACGCGATGGCCGTTCCGCGCATTGAAAAAATTATTATCAATGTTGGCGTTGGCGATGCCGTTACCGATCGCAAAAGACTTGATGACGTAGCGGCGAACATCGCGCTGATTACCGGTCAAAAACCGGTTCTCACCAAAGCCCGCAAGTCTATTTCGAATTTCAAGCTCAGAGAGCAGATGCCGATCGGCTGCAAGGTTACACTGCGTCGTTCCAAAATGTATGAATTCATTGATCGCTTTATTAACCTTGCGCTGCCACGTACCCGTGACTTCCAGGGAGTGAGCGACAAAGGATTCGACGGCAGGGGAAATTATACAATGGGTGTGAAAGAACATTCTATCTTCCCGGAAATCGATACAGATAAGATCGATCAGATTCACGGCATGAACATCACCTTTGTGACAACAGCCGAAAACGACGAGCAGGCGTACAAGCTGCTGAAGTCGTTCGGTATGCCTTTCGTAAAACGCAATAAAAACTGAGACAATCATTATGGCAAAAAAAGCCTGGATCGCACGTAACGAAAAGCGCAAAAAAACGGTAGCGAAATACGCCGAGAAGCGGAAAGAGCTTAAAGAAGCCGGAGACTACGAAGGTCTCCAGAAGCTTCCCCGTAATGCCAGCCCAACCCGGGTTCGTAATCGTTGCAGCATCACCGGACGCTCCCGCGGTTTTGTGGGAAAATATGGTGTATCGCGCATCAAATTCAGGGAACTCGCGCTCAGCGGCGAACTTCCCGGTGTTAAAAAAGCCAGCTGGTAATTTTTTTAAAATCAATTTATAACAATTACAATCATGACTGATCCTATAGCAGATTATCTGACGCGAATCAGGAATGCTCAGCGAGCAGGCCACCGCAGGGTGGATGTGCCCGCTTCCAAGTTCAAAAGAGCAATGACCCAGATTCTGTTGGATAAAGGTTATATTCAGAATTTTCTGGATATCGATGATGGTAAGCAGGGACTGATCCGTATTTTTCTTAAATACGATCATTACGGCACGCCTGTCATCAAAACAATAGACCGCATTTCAAAACCCGGACTTCGCAAGTATTGCTCGTCCGAGAATGTGCCCCGCGTGCTCAATGGCTATGGTATTGCTATTCTGACGACTTCAAGAGGGGTAATGACCGATAAAGAAGCCCGCAAGCTCCAGGTCGGCGGTGAAGTTATTTGCTACGTATATTAAACACGGAAATTAGATATGTCACGAATAGGTATTTTACCCATTTCTGTATCAGACAAGGTAGAGGTAAAGCTTTCCGGTTCTAACGTTTTGGTAAAAGGTAAAAACGGAGAACTTAAGCTTGATGTAGACAGCCGCCTTAGTGTGAAACATGAAGACGGCGTGCTTACGGTAGAACGAAAGCACAACGATAAGGAAAGCCGCGCCCTGCACGGACTGTATCGCTCTCTGATCAACAATATGGTTACAGGAGTTAGCGAGGGGTTTAAAAAAGAGCTTGAAATTATTGGTGTCGGTTTTCGCGCATCGCTCAACGGGGATATTCTTGAACTCGCACTGGGCTATTCGCATCCCTTTTATTTTGTGCCTCCCAAAGAGGTCAATATTGAAGTGGATACCAAGACTTCCAAAAACCCAAGAATTATAATTACCGGCCCCGATAAAGGTGTTGTGGGTCAGGTAGCCGCCAAAATCAGATCCCTGAGAAAACCTGAGCCTTATAAAGGCAAGGGCGTGCGCTATGTAGGTGAGTTTGTGCGCAAGAAAGCAGGTAAATCAGCAGGTAGATAATCGGATTATATTATGGTTAACACAGAAATTAAAAAAAGAGACCGCATTCGCAGAAGAGTGCGGAGTAAAATTTCGGGAACACCCGATCGGCCGCGTCTGTCGGTCTTCAAAAGCTCAAAGCATATTTATGCCCAGCTTATTGACGACATCAATGCGAAAACGCTGGCCCATGCTTCCACTCTTTCTCCGGAGCTGAAGTCGGAAACGACCGATAAAAAAGGCATGGAAAATGCACGCCTGGTCGGTAAAAAAATCGCTGAAATTGCTCAGCAGTCAAATATCACCACATGTGTATTCGACCGCAGCGGCTATGCCTACCACGGCCTTGTTAAAGAACTGGCTGATGGCGCCCGCGAAGGTGGACTCAAATTTTAATTGAACGATAGGTAACATGCCAAGATTCAGACGTCGTAATTACAATATTAAAGCCAGCGAGCTGAACCTCGAGGACAGGCTCGTTCATATAAACCGCGTAGCCAAAGTTGTTAAAGGGGGTCGCCGGTTCAGTTTTAATTCTATCGTGGTTGTCGGAAACAAGGATGGAATTGTAGGTAACGGAATGGGTAAAGCCAACGAAGTTGCCGATGCCATCCAGAAAGGTGTTGACGACGCGCGTAAAAACCTGATCCGCGTGCCCGTAACGTCAACCGGTAGTATTCCCTATAAAGTAACCGGAAAATGCGGTGCAGGGAGAGTATTGCTGGTGCCGGCTTCGGAAGGTACCGGTGTTATTGCCGGTGGACCGGTTAAGGCCGTGCTTGAAAGTGCAGGTATTTCAAACATACTGAGTAAGTCGCTGGGTTCATCTAACCCGCACAATATGGTTAAAGCAACCATCGATGCACTCAAGCAACTGGTTGATCCCTCGGAAATCGCCCAAAGACGCGGCGTGCCGTTGTCCAAGGTTTTTGAAGGCTAATAAACACAGTTTTTTGATATTCTAAAATTTTAGACAATGAAACTACATAATTTAAAAGCTCCGGCGCCCAATAAGAAAACACCTAAGCGTGTTGGCCGTGGTGAAGGATCCGGATTAGGACAACAGTCCGGGCGCGGACACAAGGGGCAGAAATCAAGAAGCGGTTACTCCTATAAGCAGGGTTTTGAAGGTGGCCAAATGCCACTACAGCGCCGGGTTCCGAAATTCGGTTTCAAAAACCCGTTCAGAACGGAGTATAAAGCCGTTAACCTGGATACGATTCAGCAGCTGGTGGAAGAAAAGAAAGTCGAAAGTACCGTTACCCTCAAGGATCTTCGCGATGCCGGAGTAATCGGTAAGAAAGACCTGGTAAAAGTACTCGGAAGAGGCGAACTTTCGGCCGCTTTAACCATCGAAGCCAATGCATTCAGTAAGTCCGCTGTCGATCAGATCGAGAAAGCAGGCGGATCCACTAAAATCGTATAATTTCATAACGGCATCGTTATCTGATGAGTTTGATAGAAAACTTTCAAAATATCTTCAAAATTGAAGAGCTCAAAAACCGGATTCTGTACACAGTCGGTATTCTGCTTATTTTCCGTGTCGGTACATTCATCACCATGCCCGGTGTTGATGCAACCGCACTGGCTGATGCAGGCGGAGGCCCGGCAACAGACTTTCTGGGGCTCATCAATCTTTTTGTAGGCGGGGCTTTTGCCAGAGCAGGTGTATTCGCGCTCGGAATTATGCCCTACATTACTGCTGCCATTATCATTCAGTTGATGGGAGCCGTAGTACCCTACTTCCAGAAGTTACAGCGTGAAGGCGAGGAAGGCCGGCGTAAAATCAATCAGCTTACCCGTTACGGAACGGTTCTCATCACACTGGTTCAGTCTATTGGTTTCGGCATCAACCTGCTTGCCACACAGCCTGAAGCCATTGTGGTTAGCAATGCCGCTTTCATCATAAACTGTATGATTGTACTTACGGCAGGTACGGTTTTTGTGATGTGGCTTGGTGAACGAATAACCGAACGGGGTATCGGTAACGGTATCTCCCTGCTTATCATGATTGGTATTATTGCAGCACTGCCTACCAACTTCATGAATGAGTGGCGAACCCAGGAGAACGCAATTATCATTTTTGTTGAAGTTGCAATTCTGGTTCTTGTTACAGCTTCGGTTGTATTGCTTACCCAGGGACAGCGCCGCATTCCGGTGCAATATGCCCGGCGGGTAGTGGGCCGGAAAGTGTACGGAGGTACTACACAATATCTGCCGCTTCGTGTAAATGCGGCCGGTGTAATGCCGATCATTTTTGCTCAGTCAATTATGTTTATCCCAAGTACCTTCGGTATGTTTTTCCCGACTAATGAAACCGTCCAGAATCTAACGCGATGGTCAGGTGATTTTACGGGATTAACCTATTCGATTGTCTTCTTCATTATCTGTGTGTTTTTCACATTCTTCTACACGGCGATTGTGATTAACCCTAAAGAAATGGCCGATACCATGAAGCGACAGGGCGGATTTATACCGGGGGTAAGGCCGGGCAAACAGACCGTTGAGTTTATCGATAATATCCTCACCAAGATTACGTTTCCGGGTGCATTGTTTTTGTCATTCGTGGCAATTATGCCGGCGATTGTTGCCAACTTCGGAGTCACTCCGGGTTTTGCGATGTTCTACGGCGGAACAAGCCTCCTGATTATAGTTGGTGTGGGTCTCGATACGCTCCAACAAGTTGAAAGCCATCTTATGATGCGCCATTACGATGGTTTCATGAAGACAGGCAGAATTAAAGGCCGGCGAAGGATGTAATGATTTATCTCAAAAGTGAACATGAAATTCAACTGATGCGAAATAGTGCTCAGCTGGTTTCACTCACACATGCTGAGATAGCCAAGCGTATCCGGCCCGGAGTAAAAACAGCCGAGTTGGATCAGGTAGCCGAAGACTTCATAAAGAAGCACGACGGCAGACCGGCCTTCAAAGGTTACGGTCCCAGAAACAACCGGTTCCCGGCCACACTATGTATGTCGGTAAACGAGCAGGTTGTTCACGGGTTCCCGGGCGAGTATGAACTGAAGGAAGGCGATATCGTTTCCATTGATTGTGGAATTGAAAAGGAAGGTTTTTTCGGCGATTCAGCCTACACGTATGTTGTGGGAGAATGCGACGAACAGACCTACGATCTTTTAAAAACTACGGTTGAGTCGTTGTACAAAGGCATAGATCAGGCCGTACACGGCAATAAAGTTGGCGACATATCGCATGCGGTGCAGACCCATTGTGAAGCGCAGGGTTACGGAGTTGTACGTGATCTTGTGGGGCACGGTCTTGGACGCGCTCTTCATGAAGACCCGTCGGTTCCCAATTTTGGGAAAGCGGGGCGGGGCAAAAGGCTTCGTGAAGGAATGACGCTGGCCATCGAACCTATGATAAATATGGGAACGTGGAAAGTGAAAACGCTCAAAGACGGTTGGACAATTGTTACAGCAGACGGCAGTAAATCTGCACATTACGAACACGACGTAGTGGTTCGTGAAGGAAAAGCTGAAATTTTAACAACTTTTGAGTATATTGAGGAGATAACCAAAATTCAAATAGATCCATTTCCAAATTATGGCTAAACAAGAGCCTATCAAACAGGAAGGAACCATTGTTGAAGCTCTTCCGAATGCTCAGTTCAAAGTTGAACTTGAGAACGGACATGAAATTTTAGCACATGTATCAGGTAAAATGAGAATGTTTTATATCAAAATTTTGCCTGGGGATAAGGTCACTGTTGAAATGTCTCCTTACGATCTGACCAAAGGAAGAATTACTTATCGTTACAAATAAAAAAGAATCATGAAAACGAAATCTTCAGTACGCAAAAGAGCTTCCAGCGACAAGGTCGTGCGCAGAAAAGGAAGAGTTTATGTTATCAATAAGAAAAACCCGCGCCACAAGCAGCGTCAGGGTTAATCTACTTAAGAATATTTGAATTATGGCAAGATTAGCAGGTATAGATCTACCTAAACAAAAACGAGGCGAAGTCGGGCTTACCTATATCTTCGGAATTGGCCGCACCCGTGCACGTCAGATTCTCGAAGAACTCGACATCTCACCGGAAACAAAGGTGAGCGAGTGGACCGACGATCAGGTGATTGAAATTCGCAAGCACCTGGATGAGAACTTCAAGCTTGAAGGTGCCCTTCGTTCTGATGTGAACGCAAATATAAAGCGTTTGATGGATATCGGTTGCTACCGCGGCCTGAGACATCGTAAAGGGCTTCCGGTAAGAGGGCAGCGTACAAAAACCAACGCGCGTAACCGTAAAGGACGTCGTCGTACCGTAGCCGGAAAAAAAGCGGCGCCTCGCAAGTAATCTTTAATTGATATATCGACATGGCAAAAAGACAAGCTAAAACAGCAGCCGCTGCGAAAAAGAAGAAAAAGCAACTCGCAGACCCGAATGGTCTTGTATTTATCAAGGCTACGTTTAACAATGTTATCGTAACCATTACCGATGCCGGTGGGAATACTATTTCGTGGTCTTCAGCAGGAAACCAAGGTTTCAAAGGATCTCGTAAAAATACGCCCTACGCAGCACAACTAAGTGCTGAGTCGGCCGGACGTGTGGCCTACGAGATGGGTTTGAGAAAGGTAAATGTATTTGTAAAAGGTCCCGGTACCGGCCGCGAGGCTGCTATCCGTGCACTTGGATCTATCGGCTTTGAAGTTGAATCCATCAAGGATACCACGCCGATTCCGCACAATGGCTGCCGCCCTCCCAAAAGAAGAAGAGTTTAATCAATTTATTTCGTAAGTAATGGCAAGATATACAGGACCAAAGCAAAAAAAAGCGCGCCGATTTAAAGAACCAATTTTCGGCCCAAGTAAAGCGCTCGAACGTAAACCATACGGACCCGGCCAGCACGGGCGTTCCAGGTTTCAGAAAAAATCTGAGTACGCGGTTCAGCTTGAACAGAAGCAGAAGGCCAAATATACCTATGGTATGCTTGAGCGTCAGTTCCGCAATCTCTTCAAGAAAGCTAACGCTAAAGAGGGTGTTACCGGCGAGAACCTGATGCAGTATCTGGAGGCCCGCCTCGATAACACTGTTTTTCGTTTAGGATTCGCCCGCACTCGTCGTCAGGCTCGTCAGCTCGTTACGCACAAGCATATTGTGGTTAACGGAATAGTGGTAAACATTCCGTCCTATACTCTGCGTCCGGGCGACATCATTACTGTAAGGCCTAAATCTCAGAATTTAACGCTGATAAACGACACCCTGTCAACTGCACCGAAAAACCGGTACAACTGGCTCGAGATCGACAAAAAATCGATGTCCGGTCGTTTACTCAATTATCCGGATATGGATGACATCCCGGAAAACATCAACGTTCAGTTGATTGTGGAGCTTTACTCCAAATAATTTTTATTTATAATCCGTACGAATAGTATTATGAGCAATACCAATCTCCAGATGCCCAACAGCTTGATGGTCGATGAATGTACCGACACGTTCGGAAGATTCATTCTTCAGCCCCTTGAGCGCGGATACGGGGTAACTATCGGAAATTCGTTTCGTCGTGTGCTGCTCTCTTCCCTGCCCGGTATCGCAATTACCGCGATCAAGATTGACGGGGTAAAACATGAGTATTCAAGCATCAACGGCGTTGCCGAAGACGTGTATGACCTTATCCTGAATCTGAAAGGTGTTCGGTTTAAGCAGGTTGAACAAAGCTCGGGCGTGATAAATGTTGACGTTCAGGGCCCCGGAATTTTTACAGCCGGTGATATTGAAGATGCAAGTGGAGAATACTCCGTGCTCAACAAAGATCATCATATCGCAACGCTTGCTGAAGACGGCAATATCAGAATCGAGCTGCATCTCGGCCGGGGTAGAGGATATGTAACATCTGAAGAAAATCAGATTGAAGAAGAAACCGATATCGGCATTATGCCTATCGATACCATCTTCACACCTATCAAGTCCGTAAAATATAGCGTTGAAAACGTTCGAGTTGGCCAGAAGACGGACTATGAAAAGCTGATTATGGAGGTTACAACCGACGGCTCCATCAATCCAAAGGAAGCTCTTACCATTGCCGGCAAAATTCTCAAGGATCATATTGAGAAGTTCATTACCGAAGAAATCGAGGAGCCCTTTACCCAGGAAGAGGATGAAGTTGATGCTGAATCTGTTCGCATTGCTAATCTGCTGAAAACCAGTATTGAAGACCTCAACCTGAGCGTACGGGCCTATAATTGCCTGAAATCTGCAAATATTAACACCATTGCTGAACTTGTTTCCAAGGATGAATCAGAACTGCTGCGTTTCAGAAATTTCGGTAGAAAATCACTCGCAGAACTTCTGGAAGTTATTGAAGAAAAAAATCTTCAGTTCGGTATGGATGTTTCCAAATATTTGGACAAACAAAAAAATTCTTAAGGAAATAACCAATGCGACACCAAGTCAGAGGTAGAAAGTTAGGCAGAACGAACACGCACCGTTTAGCAACCATGCGTTCGCTCAGTACGGCTCTGATTAAAAATCAGAGAATCGTAACCACCGTTGCCAAGGCGAAAGAACTTCGCAAGTATGTTGAGCCTGTAATTACCCGTGCTTTAGCGGATGATACCCCGCACAACAGACGGCAGATATTTTCTTTTCTTAACGATAAGAACGCCGTTACTTTGCTCTATGATGAAATTGTACCGACAATCGGAAGTCGGCCGGGCGGATACACACGTATCATCAAGCTTGGCACCCGCTCCGGTGACGGGGCACCTACAGCCCTTATCGAGCTCGTTGATTTCAATGATGTGAAGCCCGACGGCGCCACTTCCAAGAAAAAGAGAACACGTCGTGCAGGTCGCAAGAAAAGCACGCAGCCTGCAACTGAAGAATCCGAATCGACTTCCAAAGCAGATGATGCTCAAGAAGCTCAGACAGACTCCGACTCCGATGCCGATCAGGTTAAAGCAGATTCTGCCGATACCACAGCCGATACCGATACTTCATCTGAATCTGCAGATGAGAAAAAGTCCGGTGATAAAGCGTAAGCGGAGCCTGTAGTTTTTATTAGCTATTTTAAAGCGGAACTCAGAATACTGGGTTCCGCTTTTTTTTATATAAATTTTTTCTCCTTTACTCATTTAGGCGTTAAAGTATGTTTCAACCTTTAAGGTATTCACAACCCGGCTTACATTATTGTACATACTTTCTGTTGACAGCAGTTTGGAGTGCGCCGTATATTTAAGGCCCTTTCCGAAACGAATTCCGGCTTGTATTTTGCGGTTTGTGATTGTTTCGGGTGAAGGGGGTTTTGGCTGAGAAAGTTTAATTCGGCCTTGACAATAGCTGGGTAATCCCCTATTATTGGGTTCTGCAACAAAACTGGTTCTTTGGTTAGTGACAAATAGACAGAAGATCGCATAGCGAGGCCTTAAGGTGGCTGGGAGCGAACTGCTGCGTTTAGTATATGAACA
>PXDL01000346.1 GCA_003566395.1 Balneolia bacterium
GCACGTTACGGACCGGAAGGCATCGGACTGCTGCGCACAGAAGCTTATTTTCTGGAGGAAGCCGATGAAGAGGGCGATAGGGTTATCGGGCATAATCAGCGGCGGTTTCTGGAGCGCGCGGCCGAACTGGCGGGCAAAAATGTTCTAACCGTCCGCTTGTATGATGTAGGTGGCGACAAGATGGCCTCACAAGCCGGTGAAGAGCTAAACCCGGCTTTGGGCTGGCGGGGTGTTCGGGTGCTGCTTTCCCGGCCCGGATTGTTGCGTCAGCAGCTCGAACTTATTATCAGCACGCTGGAACCTTTCCCCTGCGATACTCAGCTTCTGATTCCTATGGTTTCCGGTGTGGAAGAAGTTGTGAGCGTAAGAAAGATGATGGACGAAATCTGCCGTGATAAAAAACTGACGCCCGTCAAACTGGGTGTTATGGTGGAAGTACCTTCCGCAGTAATGCTTGCCGGGGATTTGTCGAAGCATGCCGATTTTATGAGTATCGGTACCAACGATCTTACGCAGTACATGCTTGCCGCCGATCGCGGAAATGCTTCGGTGAAATCGAGCTATAATCCTGTACACCCGGCCGTCTGGCGAATCATCGATCAGCTTATAAAAACGTGCAAAGCTCATAACACCCCTTTAAGTGTATGCGGTGAATTGGCCTCAAAACCCGATGCCGCGCTCATTCTTGCCGGAATGGGAATCAACGCCCTCAGCATGTCGGGACCTTCCATCCCGGAGGTGAAAAAAAGACTGCGATCCCATACTTTGGAATTGTTGAAGAATAAAGCCTTACATATATTGGAATGTAGCACGACTGAGGAAGTAAATACTGTATTGCAGTCACTTAATGAGGGTTGAGAGGTTTTAGTCATATAGGCCGGCTCGTGTAAATTAAATGACTAAACCTGGATTCGACGTTAAAATTTCGGCCTCACAAAGTTTCCGGTTTAACATCCGATTCCAACGATGAGTTTATGATGATAGATTTAGAACAGATCAGGGCTGTGGATACCCAGGGAATGTGGGATAGAATCTGCACCTTCGACGAACAGTGGCGTGATGCCGTTTTTGAAACGAAGGAAGCCGAACTTAACCTCGATATTTCCCGAATCCGCGATGTAGTTATTACAGGCATGGGCGGTGCCGTTATCAGCGGGGATATTATCCGGGCTATTTGCCAGGATATCGGGCATTTGCCTGTTCATGTGAACAAGTCCTACACCATGCCCTCTTTTGTGGGGGAATCCACGTTGGTTATAGGGGTTTCGCAATCCGGAAATACCGAAGAAACCCTGTCTGCCTTCGAGACGGCCGGGGCACGCGGAGCGCAGCGGGTGGTCATTTCAACAGGGGGCAAACTGACTGAAATCGCCCTTGAAGACAATCTGTCGCTGGTTGCTATTCCCAAGTCTAAAATCACGAGGGCCGCACTTGCATTTACATTTGTAGCCCTTTGGCGCGTATTTCAGCATCTCGATATTTTTCTTCAGGGTGATAAAACCCTGATGGATACCGCGGATTTCCTGACGCGCCAGATTGAGGTGCTTTCAGACCTCAGCGATAACGAAGCCGTGGACCTTGCCGAAGGTCTTGTCCACACCATGCCCGTCATCTATTCAAACGACAGCCTGATGGCTCCGGTGGCGTTAAGATGGAAAACACAGCTTAACGAAAACGCGAAAATGCTGGCGTTCCGGGGGGAAATTCCAGAAATGAACCATAACGAGATTGAGGGCTGGGAACGTACGGCTCACCTTATGGGTAAACTTTCGGTAATCATTCTTCAGGACGACAGCGATCACGAGCGGGTGCGAAGGCGCATGGAAGTTACGGCCAATCTTGTGCGGCCTCATGCCGTAAGTTTGCGCAAAGTTATCTCAAACGGCGACAATGCCCTTGAGCGTGTTTTTTATATGATTATCTACGGAGATTTTCTATCGTTCTACATGGCTATTCTCTCCGAGGTGGATCCCATGCCCATCGTGAAAATCGAGATGCTCAAACGCATGCTGCTGGAAATGGAATTGTAATTTATGGTTTTGAGCGTTGAGTTTTTTTTGAATTGCCCGGAGGGATGGGGAGCTTTGGTTTCCGGGGTTTAGCCATTTTTCCAGTCGGCGGTTTTTGGAACCCTTTTGTCCGCACAAAAGGTAAAACAAGCTTAATCCGACATCGGAGTTTTTTACCGGACACCAGTTAGCCAAAACTCAACTTTCGCCATTTTGAGCATAGCGGCTCAGCCTGAGGGTTTTGGTAGTCTTGTTTCTCTCCTTTTTTCAATTCCTTCTAAGCTTCATCCCGGAATTTCCGGCCGGATTTCAGGTATTCCTGCAGGATGCCCGCGGCTTTGAAGCGGTTACCGTGAGCCGATTCAAGCTTATTAAGTTGTTCAAGCAGCTGCTCCACGCCGATCTGATCCGTATAGTGAAACGGGCCGCCCAGAAACGGAGGAAATCCGAGGCCCAGTACCGCTCCCAGGTCGCCGTCGCGGGCGCTGTCAAGAATGTGTTCTTCCAGGCAGAGCATCGCCTCGTTCACCATAACCGAAGACATGCGCTGTTGTATCTGGGTTTTGTCAATTTTTTTGCGCTCACTGCCGCCGAAGAAGGCGTAAATATCTTCATTGACTTTCTTCTTGCCTTTGCCCGCTTTGTCATAGCGGTAAAAACCTTTTTTATTTTTACGTCCGAGGTAGCCCGCATCATGAATTTTTTGGGCCGTATTTCCCGGCTCCGCTCCGCGCTCACGAAACATGGGGGCAAGCGTGGCGGAAACGTGAGCGGCCACATCAATGCCGACCTCATCTATCAGGGCGACGGGTCCTACCGGAAATCCGAAATCTTTCATCGCTGAATCGATGCTTTCCACGGAGGCACCTTCACCCAGCAGAAGCATGGCTTCATGGATGAAAGGAGCCAGAATACGGGTGGTGTAAAATCCGGGTCCGTCGTGCACTACAATTACGGTTTTACCCTGTTTCAGCCCGATTTCATAGGCCGTGCCGATTGCTTCGGCCGAGGTCTGTTTGGTTTTGATAATTTCAAGAAGCGGCATCTTCTGCACCGGACTAAAATAGTGCATACCGATTACGTTTTCGGGATGCTCGGCTTTTTTCGCGATGTCCGAGATCGGGATGGAAGAGGTGTTACTGGCAAAAATAGCATCGGGCGACATGCTCATGGATTCATTAAGCACCTGATGCTTGATGTCCAGCTCCTCAAAAACCGCTTCAATTATCACAGGCACGCCCCGCAGGTGACCGTAGTTGGAAGTCGGGGTGATGCGCTCCATCTGAGCATCGGAATCGAATTTGCTGATAATCCGCTTTTTAATTTTTTTTCTCAAATCGTCTTCAACCGAATGATAGCCCTTCATGGCGGACTCAATGTCCCGGTCTTTCAGGACAACCTGCAGCCCGGCTTTCGAGCTTACGTCGGCAATTCCCGAACCCATCAAACCGGCCCCGAGAATTCCGATTTTCCGCACTTCTGCAGCCTTCTCTTTAAACGGGTTTTTTTTCGCCCCCTGCATCGCAAAAAATAGGCTCCGCAGTGCTGCGGACTCGGGCGTAAAGGCCAGACGGCTAAAAAGCCGGCGCTCGGTTTCAAACCCTTTATCGCGTGTTTTGGTCAGTCCGGCACGTGCGCTTTCAAGTATTTTAAGCGGAGCCGGATAATTGCCCCGGGTGCTCTTCATCACCTGTTTCTCAGCCTGACTGAACGCGACCGAACGAAGCGGGCTGTGGGTCAGTGCCTTGTTGGTGAGTGAAAGCTTGCGACTGATTGCCCCGTCTTTTTTAAGCTTTCCGGCCATCCATTCAGCAGCCTGTCTGAGGCCGTGTTTATGGGTCAGATCGTCGATAAGGCCCATCTTTTTGGCCTGACGCGGAAAGACATTTTTCCCGGTAAGCATGATATCCAGCGCGGAAGGGAGCCCTACCAGGCGGGGAAGCCGCTGCGTGCCGCCGGCACCGGGAAGCAGGCCGAGTTTGACTTCGGGGAGAGAAAATTTTGTAGATGAATCGTCGGTTGCGATGCGCGCATGACAGGCAAGAATCAGTTCGAGGCCTCCTCCTACACAGCTTCCGTTTATGGCGGCAATCACCGGTTTTGGGAACTGCTCGATGCGGTCAAGCAAATCCGTTGCGTTTTTGATGAAGGCCTCAAACTCTTCGGTTTCGGTAAATGTGTCGAACATATTGATGTCGGCTCCGGCAATAAAATTGCCTTCCTTCGCACTGATAAACACAAGTGTATCAATGGAATCGTCCTTCTCAACGGAATCGAGCACCGTGCCGAAACCTTCAATGAGGGATTTGTCGAGTATGTTAACCTTGTCATCAGGCTTGTCAAGCGTGATGTAGGCAATGCGGCGGTCGCGTTCTATGCGCAGTGAATCAGACATAAGTGCGGATCGAAAAGTGAATAGCTGAGCTTTTTACAACTCTACAGAAATAATACCGAGAATGAATAGAGGAAAACCCCTGAATAGTAAAACCTTTGATTCTAAAGTCTTGACTATCATTATAATCATTTCGGGTGAGAATTGTAGGTTGAAAAGTATTCATCCTGAAAAAAGCTGATGTGTTATAAAAAAACGGCCATTAAGGCTACAGGCGCTCAATAAGCATGGCGTGGCCTTGTCCTCCGGCGGCGCAGGCAGCAATAAGGGCGAACCGGCCGTCCTCATCCTGAAGGCGTTTTGACGCGGTGGTAAGCAGACGCGCTCCGGTAGCTCCGAACGGATGCCCGAGAGAAAGAGAGCCGCCTTTGGTATTGAATTTATCCATCGGTATGGAAAAAGGTTTAACCGGCACATCCGCCTTGTCTTTCATAAAAGACGCGGAGTTCAGGGCGCTGAGGTTAGCCAGGATTTGCCCGGCAAAGGCTTCATGAAATTCGAACACATCTATATCGGACGGCTTGAGGCCGTTTCGGTGAAGTAGCCGGGGCGTCGCATAGGCGGGGCCAAGCAGCAACTCGTGAACCGGATCTTGGGCTACAAAGATGTAATCGCGAATCACGGCCAGAGGTTTGAGCCCGAGTTCGTCGGCCTTCTTCCGGGAGGTGATGAGCGTAGCGGACGCGCCGTCGGTCAGAAAAGAGGCGTTTGCCGCGGTAACGGTTCCGTATGGTTTGATGAAGGCCGGTCTGAGCTTCGCAAGCTTTTCAGGGCTGGAATCGGCCCGGATTCCGTTATCGCGAAGTACCGGTTCGGAGCCTGTGCCGTTGGAAACGGGCACGATGTCGTCATCATAAAAACCTGTTTCCCAGGCCGCCGCCGCCCGTTTATGCGACGACACCGCAAAAGCGTCCTGATCTTCACGGCTGATGCCGAACATGGCGGCCAGCTTATCGCAGCTTGCGCCCATGGTATCTCCGGTTGAAAACTCGGCTATGGCGGGAAGTTCGGGCTTCAGGTCCTTGAAGCTGAACCCTTTCAGGATTTTTAAAAACTCCAGAGGTGATTTGTACTTCTGAGATTCCAGCAGCTTTTTGCGAAGCCTGCGTGAAACCCGAATCGGCACGTCGGACATGGTTTCGGTACCTCCGGCCGCTACGACCGATGCCCGTCCGAGGCGAACGGCATCAACGGCATGAGCGATGGCAAGGCTGGAGGAAATGCAGGCCATGGTTACCGTTTGAGCCGGTTTGCTTTCCGGAATACCGGCAGCAAGAGCCGCTTCTCTGGCGATGTTAGAAGTGCGCACTTCCTGAATAACAGTGCCCAGTATAGTTTCATCAACCTCATTGGGATCTATGCCGGTTTTACCAAGCAGCCCGGACAAAGCGCGTCTTGCGAGGTCGTAAGCCATCAGGTCGCGAAACCCGGTGCCCGATTTCAAAAACGGGGTTCGGACTCCGTCGATAACTACGGGGGTCTTCGATGCATCTTCAGCTTGCATAACAGTCGGTTAGTTGGAAAAATGGGTACAGGTTAACGGTGTTATCCTGCCCCGCAAGATTAGGCTTTTTAGGATGGAAGTCAAGGGGGGAGATTTGGGGAGAGTGGGGAGTGGGAGAGTGGGAGACTTGTTTCCCCCCGTCTTCCTTCACCGTCATTTCGACCACGCGCCGCCCGGGGAGTGAGAGTTGAGCACATGAGCTGCTCCGGCGCACGCGGAGAAATCTCCTGCGGTTGAATTGTTTCTAAGCTTATTTGCGGAGCATAGGAAGGTTGGGTTTCTTGGCTTTGATACACATTTGGGATTATTCGGACTAAGGAGATTTCGCTTGCGTTGATAAACATTGCGGTGATTCCAACAAAGGAGATTTCTCCACTCCGTGCTATTCCTCATTCGCTTCATAGCACTCCGGTCGAAATGACGGTGAAGGGGTACGGGGTTATTAGTATTGATAGGGAAGTCAGTAATTCCCACCCAGTAGTAATTGAATTCCGTTTTCTCTCCGTCTTCCTTCATCGTCATTTCGACCACGCGCCGCCCGGGGAGTGAGAGTTGAGCACATAAGCTGCTCCGGCGCACGCGGAGAAATCTCCTGCGGTAGAACTGTTTCTAAGCTTAGTTGCGGAGCATAGGAAGGTTGGGTTTCGTGGCTTTGATACACATTTGGGATTATTCGGACTAAGGAGATTTCGCTTGCGTTGATAAACATTGCGGTGATTCCAACAAAGGAGATTTCTCCACTCCGTGCTATTTCGCTTCGCTTCATAGCACTCCGGTCGAAATGACGGTAAGTAGGTACGGATTTATTAGTTTTGATAGAGAAGTCAGTAATTTCAAACCAGTAGTAAATTGAATACCGTTTTCTCTCCGTCTTCCTTCACCGTCTTTTCGACCACGCGCCGCCCGGGAGGTTAGGGCGGCTTACGAAGTCTATCATTAGCTTTCTATGAATTCGGTGGTTTTAACCTGAGACCAGTGAAGGGGAATTGGTTATGATGCTTTTTCTGTATTGGGGTTGTATTTCTTGCGGTAGTTTACCGGAGAAAGGCCGGTCACATTTCTGAATACGGTGCGGAATGACTTGGAGTCGGCATAGCCCACTTCGTACATTACTTCATTTACATTCTTGCGGGATGTCTCAAGCTGATGCTTGGCTGCCTCTATTTTTACCCGCTGAATGTATTGAACGATCGTGTTTGAGGTCGCTTTCTTAAATCGTCTCTCCAGACTACGCCGGCTCATCGCGAGTTCAGCGGCAATTTCATTTACGCTAACTCTCTCTGAATAACTCTTTTCGATGATTTGTTGTGCTTCCTTCACAAGTTCATCGCCATGATCTTTCTGACCTTCAAAAATTATGAACGGTGACTGACTATCCTTGTCGATATCAATCATAAATACTTTAGATGCAACAATGGCTGCATCACGTCCGGCATTTTTTTCAATCAGATATAGCAGCAGGTTCAGATATGAGTAGGCTCCGCCGCTTGTATAAATCCCGTCTTCGGCGGTCATGATTTTATCATCTACAAGATGCACATCAGGAAAAGTCCGCCTGAATTCCGCTGCATGCGCCCAGTGTGTGGCACAGGCTCTTCCATTCATCAGACCTGTTGAAGCCAGAAGGTATGCGCCCACACATAAACTGGCAACCTCGGCCCCGTTATTATACTGATTGATGATCCACGGAATAAAATCGCGGTTTCGCTCCAATGCATCCGGCCATTTTGTGTGGATAGCCGGAATAATAATTAAATCCGTCTTTTCAACATCACGAAGCAAATAGTCCGGATTAACCGTAAACAGTCCTATATCCTGGCGGCTTTCTTTCGTTAAGCCAACCAGCTTAACATCGAAGACCGGTTTTCGGCCAAGCTGACCGGCAATTCCGTTCGCCTGATTCAAAACCTGATGCGTTCCGGCAATATTTACCAGACTGGTGTGGCCTTCGGGAATAAGAATGGATACATGTTTCATAGTAGAAATCTATCGATTCAGGCTGTCGCATTCAACCCGACGGATTGGCGTATTTGCCCCTTTACATTTTAAGTTCATAAGGGTAACCTGCTGCAAGACTTGATGATACAAAGATGCAAGGTAAAAAAAATAACGGAATGATATGAACGGACATCTCTATTTCGAAATACACGCCGACGACCTGAGCAGGGCCGCCGGTTTTTACGCTGCTGTTTTTGGATGGCATATTCATAAAGCGAATGAGAATCTCCCGGTTGAGTACAGGCGGATAGAAACCGGGGGAGCCGCCGGAGGTTTGTTGAAACGCCCGTCCGACACCCCTCCGGCCGGATGCGGGGTTAATGCTTTTGTCTGTTCCATAGAAGTGGAAAGCTTCGACAAAACAGCTGAAACAATACTGAATAATGGCGGGACGACCGCCCTGCCGAAATTTGCGGTTCCCGGAGTATGTTGGCAGGGATACTTCACCGATACCGAAGGAAATATGTTCGGGATTTTCCAGGTTGACGAGCACGCAAGTCAAACTGGTTAGAATACATGAAATGTACGGCAGAAATATTTATTGACCGGCTGAAGGCGAATCAGTCTGATAAGGAGTTTGAAAAAATCCGTCGTTATTTCAAGGCTGATGATTCCGATAACCACGTGATCGGCGTACGGATGAAAATCGTCTTCGATCTGGCCAAAGAGTTCAAGGAGATGCCGGTTGATGAACTTGATAAGCTGCTGTCAAGCCCGTACTACGAAGCCCGGATGGGTGCGGTAAGTATGATGGATTTCCAGGTAAGAGGAAAAAGTGTTCCGGAAGATCACCGCAAAAAGCTGTTTGATCTCTACCTTAAGCGCCACGAACGGCTCAACAGCTGGGATTTCATGGACCGCGCCGCGCCGAGAGTGGTGGGGGGATATCTTTATGAGTGCGGGCAGCCGCGCGATATCCTCTACAAGCTGGCCCATTCGGATAACCCCTGGGAGAGGCGGACAGCCATAGTGAGTACGGCCTATTTCATCAGAAAAGGAGAATGCGCCGATACATTCAAAATTGCCGAAATACTGATCACAGACAGCCATGAATTTGTTCAAAAAGCCGTTGGTACCTGGATCAGGCATGCCGGCCAAACCGACCGGTCCGCGCTTTTGCGTTTTCTCGGGGAATTTGCCTCTCAAATACCGCGACCGACACTCACCACAGCTGTAGAGAAACTAAACCCTGACCAAAAATCCAGATTCCGGAGTCTCTGAAAAATGAAAGTAACCTGCTCTGTATATATAGCGACCAGTGTTGATGGTTTTATTGCCGGACCTGACGGGGATATTTCCTGGCTGGAAGATCCGGCACACGGTCCGATGGGCGAATGCGGGTTGAGTTACGAAGAATTCATCTCTAAAACAGATGCTATTGTTATGGGCCGCAAAACTTTTGATAAAGTGCTCACCTTCGATTTCTGGCCTTATGAAGGGACTCCGGTAATTGTACTCTCCAACTCGCTGAAAGAAATACCCGCTCAGCTTGAAGGCAAAGTCAGGATAATGCGGGGCAGTCCGAAAGAAATAACCGAAAAACTGCGGGATGAGGGGAAAACCCGGCTGTACATCGACGGCGGCATCACCATTCAACAATTTCTTAAAGCCGGACTTATTCACGAATTAACCATCACCCGGATTCCTGTTTTGCTGGGAGGCGGAATCCCGCTTTTCGCAGATGACGGAAGGCGGTACAATCTGAAGCTAAAACACGTGCATACCTGCCAGAACGGTTTTGTGCAGTTCAGGTATGATGTAGATCAGACAACGGAATCCTAAAAAATCAGTAAAATGAAGCAAAAAATAGTTCCACACCTCTGGTATGATGACCAGGCCAAAGAAGCAGCTGAGTTTTATGTATCCGCCTTTGGCAGAGATTCAAAAATAACCGGTATCACCACGCTTCACGGAACTCCGTCGGGTGAGGTAGATACTGTGAGCTTTGCGCTCCTGGATTATTCCTTTATGGCTATCTCAGCCGGACCGCTGTTTAAGCCCAATCCATCAATTTCGTTTTTTGTACAGCTTGACTCTGTGGAAGAAGTCAACCGTCTATGGTCTGAGCTGAAAAAAGACGGCGAAATTATGATGCCGCTTGACGCATATCCGTGGAGCGAACGATACGGCCGGCTGCAGGATCGCTACGGCATCACCTGGCAAATCTCGCTGGGTGATAAAAAAGATACCGGCGGCCAATACATTACCCCTTGCCTGATGTTTACCGGCGATCAGTACGGGAAGGCCGAAGAGGCATTACATCTTTACACCTCAGTCTTTCCAAATTCAGAAATTGAAGGCATTCTGCGATTTGGAAAAAACGAAACCCCTGACAAGGAAGGAAATGTAAAGCACGCGCAATTCAAGCTTGAGAAACAAACTTTTATGATAATGGAGAGTGGGCATGATCATCCCTTTGGATTTAATGAGGCGATTTCCCTGATCGTTAATTGTGACGATCAGCAGGAGATTGATCATTTCTGGGAAAAACTCTCTGCCGTACCTGAATCCGAACAGTGCGGGTGGATCAAAGATGAGTATGGTGTTTCGTGGCAGATCGTGCCAGGAATAATGGATGAGATGATGATCAAAGGTACGAGAGAACAGGTGGATCGCTTGACTCAGACCTTTCTGCCAATGAAGAAGTTGATTATTTCTGAGCTTGAGGAAGCTTATAATCAGACGAGGGGTTGACAGCTCAAAGTCAAAATAATCACAGTTATGAAACTCGCCGGATTTACAGAGAAAGAGATATTGTCCCTGCACGGAATCGGGCCGGCCTCGATGCCAACTCTTCGGTCTGCGCTGAAAGAAAAAAATCTACAAGTCAAAAAATCGCAAAAATAATAATGTCGAAACACACTGCTTCAGTCACCTGGGTTCGTGATGGCCAACCCTTCACCGATAACCGTTATAAACGGACTCATTTGTGGAAATTCGATGGAGGGGAAACGATCCGGGCTTCTTCTTCTCCACAAGTAATTCCTGCGCCATTATCAGACCCTGCTGCAGTTGACCCTGAAGAAGCATTTGTCGCTTCTATTTCAAGTTGCCACATGCTTTGGTTTTTATCCATCGCAGCCAGAGAAGGGTTTACCGTTGATACGTATGAAGATAAAGCCGAAGGCTTGATGAGCAAAAATGGGGATGGAAACCTCGCGTTCACTGTAGTTGCTCTCAGGCCACATGTAACTTACAAAAACGGCTCCGCACCAACAGAAAAAACGGATGCTGAGATGCATCACAAGGCACACCGGGAATGTTTTATTGCAAACTCGGTGAAAGCCAAAATCAGAGTTGAGTCATCCTTTAGTGAGGTCTCTTCTAAAAATAAATCATAGTCCACATGACAAAATCCTTTAAACCGGCCGGATACAATTCTGTATCCCCCTACTTTATTGTTCGTGATGCCCAAAAGTTCATCTCGCTGATCAAAAATATTTTTGATGCAACCGAATTACGACGATTCAACTTGCCGGACGGATCCATCATGCACGCTGAATTTCGAATCGACGACTCGGTGATTATGCTCGGAGAGGCGTCTGAAGAATATCCGCCGGTACCGGTTGTGATGCACGTCTATGTTCCCGATGTAGATCAAACCTTTCAAAAAGCGGTGGATGCCGGTTGTGTAATCGTGGAAAAACCGAAAGAGCAGGAAGGTGATCCCGACAGGCGAGCGACATTCAGGGATTATGCCGGAAACTTATGGTCGGTTGGCACTCAAGTATAAACGCACATTAACCTATTTCATGATACTTATTTATAAAACAACGGTTCAAAACAGAGTTGAAGCGGATTTAATTACAGAACTTATTCTTAACGAAATACCATCCTGTGATATCAGTTTCGACCTGGATGATTGTGATCATGTACTTCGAATAGAATCGAAAAACGGAAAAATTGATGAAAATGCGATATACCGGATTTTCAGAAAGCAGAATCACAATCTGGAATCACTCCCAATCTAAACTATCAACAAACATATCAATTATGAAATCAATCAACCCATACCTCATATTCAACGGAAATGCCGAAGCGGCGTTTGACTTTTATCAAACCGTATTTGGCGGAGAAATCTTTAAGATGCGGTTCAGCGAAATGCCGGGCTCATCAAAAATGCCGGATGAAGATCAAAACAAACTGGCTCACGTCGCTCTGGCTATTGCCGGTAATGATCAGATTCTGATGGCTTCGGATTCCGGAACCGGACATGAAGTAAAGACTCAGGCTAATGGTAATTACTATGTGTCGCTCGAACCCGAAAGTGCCGATGAAGCCGAACAGATATACAACAAACTGTCCGATGGCGGCAAGGTAATCATGCCACTCGATGAAACAGACTGGGCGGAAAAGTTCGCCATGTTTGCCGATAAATTCGGTATTCAGTGGATGATAAATTACGGTGATAAAGGATGATGATCGGCCTCCGGCCTGCTTCCATCAAAGATTTGGATCTGCTCCGCCGCTGGGACAAACAACCCCATGTGGTTGTCGCCGATCCCCATGACGACTGGGAATGGGAAACCGAGCTGTTGAACAACCCCGGCTGGCGCGAGCAGCTGATTGCGGAGCTGAACGGCCGGCCGATCGGTTTTATCCAGATTATTGACCCCGCCCGAGAAGAAAGCGGGTACTGGGGAGAAATCGGCAGTGCATACCGCGCAATCGATATCTGGATCGGAGAAGAGTCCGATCTTGGCAAAGGATATGGCACCAAAATGATGGAGATGGCAATCGAACGTTGCTTTAAGAATGGGAAGGTAAAAGCAATTCTCATCGACCCGCTCGCATCCAATACAGATGCCCACCGGTTCTATGAGCGGCTTGGATTCCGGTTTGTAGAAGAGCGCCGGTTTGGGGAGGATGATTGTTTCGTTTTTCAACTGGATCGGGATGTTTTAAGCGAAAGACGAAAGACGGAAGGCGCCAGCCATTAGTCGTTAATAAATAGTGTTATACGTCATTCTGAGCGCGGGTAAGGTGGCAGGAATTGGCTATGGTTTGAAAATTACAGCAACCTCATAATCCCAATCAGCGCGTCATGCGAAGAATCCCCTTCGCTGTAAAATACCGCTTAGCTCAATCAAGGCGATCTGCCGGGTGGCTATTTCCAACGCGGCGTTTTTGGGAGCCCTTTTGTCCGCACAACAGGTAAGGGAAGCCGGTTCGGGGAGGATGATTGTTTTGTATTTGAACTTGATCGGGAAACGTATCATCATAAATAAGCAAAGCCATGAGAAAAATTATCTATGCGTTAATGGTATCCATGGATGGATATATGGAAGGGCCCAACGGGGCTCTTGGCTGGTCGGAACCCGGTGAAGATCTTCATCAGCATTTCAATGATCTCTATCTGAGCGGCGAGATCGACACCTCCATCTATGGCAGAAAATTGTACGAAATAATGGCGGCATACTGGCCAAATGCCGAAGACAATCCGGACACACCCCGCGTTGAAACCGAGTTTTCAAAACTGTGGAAGAAAATCCCAAAGATAGTCTATTCAAAAACGCTCGAATCGGTGGACTGGAATTCCACCCTTCGCCGGGAGGTGGATCCTGAGGAAATTCGAAAGCTAAAATCATCTCCCGGAAAAAACATCGACCTGGGCGGCGCGGATCTTGCCGCTGACTTTATTCGTCATAATCTGATTGATGAATACAGGCTATACATTCATCCGGTTCTGCTGGGCGGTGGAAAACCGATGTTTCCTGTTTCGGGAAAAAGCCGTAATCTTCAACTATTTGATACACAGTCGTTTAGTGGCGGAGTCGTGATGCTGCGGTATACCGCCATCAATTAATTTGAGCAACTTTACCCAAAAAATTATGTCACCTACACTTAAGAAAATTCTGCTGTTTATCGCTTCATCGATTGGAATCATTATTCTCATTGTTGTGGTTGCGGCCTTTGCAGTTGGGACCGAGTTTTCCGTTGAGCGTTCAGTAGAGATTGAACACCCCAAGGACGAGGTTTTTGAGTATGTCCGATACATCGAAAACCAGAATAAATACAGCGTTTGGGTAGCTGCAGACCCCGATATGAAAATGGAGTTCCGTGGTACGGATGGAACAGTCGGCTTTATTTCTGCCTGGGAAGGGAATGAAGATGCCGGACGTGGCGAACAGGAGATTATTGGTGTAACGGAGGGCGAAAGAATTGATTACGAACTCCGTTTTTACGAACCTTTCGAGTCTATCTCCTATGCCTACAAGACCACGGAGGCACTTTCAGACAGCCTCACTCGAGTTACCTGGGGAATGTACGGCTCAACACGACGCCCTCTGAACCTGATGATGCTCTTTTTTGATCTTGAAACCGCTATTGGTGATGATTACCAAACCGGCCTGAATAACTTAAAGGCCATTTTAGAAGATCAGCATATCGAAAGTTGATTCTGTTGCCGTTGCCGGGGTTTGTATTTGCGGCTGAAGCCGCGGGGGTGTGGGCGTTTCTATTACCGGCTGCTGAAGCATCCGGTAATAGAAACATCGGTTAATAGAGGCCGGGGTAGTCGAAGTATCCGGTAATAGAAAAATCCGTTAATGGAGGCCGGGGTAGTCGAAACATCCGGTAATAGAAACATCGGTTAATAGAGGCCGGGGGTAATAGAAGCGGTTGCTGAATGGCAGACGGGAATAGAAATAAACGTTAATAAATGCGGTAGCGCGAAAGACAGACGCGAGTTGGTAACTTTGGTTTGATTGCCTTGGGTTTGGTATTTCACGTATCTCCATTTCCGCTGGTTTTCCGCTGGCTTCAGCCAACGGAAAACCCCAAATCGATATCTATCCCGGAATCCTTTTCCAGCCGTGTTTTTGTTCTAACCGATCGATTTCGTATTTGAAAGCGACTTTTCTATGATGCTCTTCTTGATTGTGAATATACCTCCTCACTCTTTGCAGGTGACCTTCACTTACGCCAACCGCCCAGTAATCATCCTGCCAGACAAAATGTTGATTCAGAAGCCCCTGCTTGTTCATCCAGTATGATGACTCCCCCTTAATTAGCTGTGCGACTTTACTGATAGTTTGTTCGCGGCCAAGCGAGATTAAGCAGTGTGCGTGCTCAGAATACCCATTAACGCAGTCCAGCCAGATGTCTTTATCACGTGCGTTTTGTTTTATGTGACGAAACATTTTATTCCTCAACTCTGGTGTGGCTAAAAAAGGAGTTCTGTTTTTAGTGGTGAATACTAAATGAACCCAGATTCTTACCCAGCTCATAACTTTCTCCCGGTGATTAATGGTTGATTTTTTTGATGTGGTAAACAGTTCAGGTATCAAAATGGAATCAGATAACTGTTTTTGCTAAGAGAGTGTAAACAGGTATTCCTTACACTTTTTAATTTATTCAATTGCCTCCCCGATCCCCATTTCCGTCCCCATTTCCGTTGACTTAAGTCAACGGAAATGGGGATCGGGGAATGGGAAATGGGGATCGGGGAATGGGAAATGGGGATCGGGGAATGGGAA
>PXDL01000057.1 GCA_003566395.1 Balneolia bacterium
CGGTAACCCTCCGACCGCTCCGCGGCCACCTCCCCTTGAAAAGTGGAGGAGCTTTTTCTCATGGATCAGAATTCATCTTCCAGTTTCAGGTACTCGTGAAGAAGCATTCATAAAAAAATCTGCGAAAATCATGCTACAACTTGCGTCATCCGCGTCTCATCCATTCTGCATTCTGAATTCTGAATTCTGAATTACTCCCCCATCAGCTTTCCGCTGTTCGAAGAATCTCGAGTGGTTTACGTCCGGAGATGCGTCTCATGTTGAGCATGCCTACACCAAGGACCAGCAGCACAATAGTTAGCGTAGTGATGGCGAGCCAGACGAAATCGGGTACATACGCGAGATCGAACCAGAGCCAGGCAATCAGCCATCCGGCAATTAAAGAGAGTCCCAGACCGGCAAGTGATGAAAGCAGGCCGAGCAGCACATACTCGATCATCTGAATCCGGTTGACTTGTTTCTGAACAGCACCGAGTGTGCGTAGTAGTACGGCCTCTTTAATGCGCTGAAACCGGCTGATAGCAATTGCGCTTCCGAGCACAATCAATCCGGTCAGGACTGTGAAAAGCGCCATAAACTGAACGGCAAGCTCAATTTTGTCAAGAAAGCTGCGTACGCTTTCAAGCACCAGGCCGATGTCGAGCGCGGATACGTTGGGATGTTCCCGAACGATAATTTGCTGAAGGTTGGCTACTTCATCCTGCCCCCCGGATACATTAAGCACAGTCGCGAAAAACTGGGGTGCGGGTTCAAGCACGCCGGAAGGGAAAAGCACGAAAAAATTGGGTTCGGGCCGCTGGAAATCAATCTCGCGGATAGAGGCAATTTCGGTTTTGACAGGGATACCCTGCACATCAAATACAAGGCGGTCGCCGAGAGCGGCTCCGAGTTCGTCGATTATTTGCTGCCCCACGGAAATAGGAACTATCTCATCCAGACCGTCGGCTTCACCAATCCATTCACCCGATGTGATGGTTTCGGCTTCATTGAGATGCGAGCGATATGTAACGCGGTATTCTCTCCGTAGCGCCCATCCGCTGATGGTGTTTTCGTCATCATCTCTGATTTCCTGAACCGTGCGTCCGTTCAACTCCGCCAGACGCATGGAGACGATGGGCACATTTTGGAGCACCCGCGCCTGATTTTCTTCAGCAAGGCGAATGATGTCTTCATTTTGATCGGACTGCACATCATAAAACACAAGATTGGGCTGCTCGTCGCCGGTTTGAAAGGCGATGCGATCCAGAATCATATCCCGGGAAATGCTCATCACACCGATTAAAAGCATGCCCATGCCGAGGGTGGTCACCAGCACGGCTGTTTGATTGTTAGGCCGGAACAGATTCGCAACGCCCTGCCGCCAGATGTAGGAAAAGTCGGGAAGCCGTAATTTGCGAAGTGCCCATGTGAGACTCCGGGCGACCCCGAGCAGCAAAAGTACGGAGATAATCAGGCCGGTCATGAACGCGGCGGCGGCGATCAAACTTCCGGTTAATAGAGAAAGAACGGCGATAATAATCAGGATGGCCGATATCATAATTCCTGCAAATACACGCTTGCGAAGATGAGCCAGTGGGGAAAAATCAGCCGACCGGATGGCTAACAGCGGAGGAATGGTGTTGACGCTGATAAGAGGCAGAAGCGCAAAAACGAGGCTGACGAGCAATCCGATACCCAGACCAAGTAAAACCGACGCCCACGAAAATTGTTGAACAATATCGAACGGCAGAAACTCCATAAATAAACGCGGCAGAAACTGCTGTATGCCGACCCCGGCTGCGGCTCCGATAACTGCGCCTGTGAGGCCCATCGCAACCACCTGAATGGAGAAGATTGTCAGGGTTTGGGACGAGCTAACGCCCAGGCAGCGAAGCGTGGCCACGGTGGCACTTTTCCGCTTGATGTACACATAAACAGCGCTTGCAACACCCAGTGCGCCGAGCAGCAGGGCGACAAAACCGATCATCCCGAGGAAGCGCGTGAGATTATCTACAATCTCGCTGAAATCTTCTTTGCGCGATTCCACGGTTGTGAAGCGCAGCCGCTCGTTACCCTCCGACTCACGGATTCCGGCAACCAGCGCAGCCACGTCACGGTCGTCATCGAAGGCGAAGTATTGTTTGTGCTGAACCCGGCTTCCGCGCTGAAGCAGTCCGGTGCCTTCAATGTTATCTGCCGGAAGTATGATGCGGGGGCCGATTAGCGAGAAGGCCGCGGATTCCCCCGGAACTTCCAGAATCATCCCGGAAATCCGGAGCTTTGCCGAGCCGACCTGAATGCTGTCGCCGGGCGAAAGTCCGAGCTGTCGCATAACCGGTCGATCGACCAGAGCAGTACCGTCCTGTTGATAGCGAAGGGCTGCTTCGGCAGGGTCTGTTTTCACTTCTCCGTAAAACGGAAATCCACCCGAAATCGCGCGAATCTGGGAAAGACGGGTTTCGCCGGAATCGCCGTAAATCACCATAGATGAAAACTCAATACTGCGGGCCTGATGCCCCCCGAGCGTATCGAACAGGGCTTCATGCGATTCACTGAACGCTTCGTTCTGCCGGATTTCAAGATCGGCCCCAAGCAGTTCTTTGGCCTGTTCATCTACGGTAAGCAGCACATCGGCCCGAAAAGACAGAATGGCCACCAAGGCAGCCACGCCGGCAATAATACCGCTGCAATAGAGCAGGAGACTGCCAAGCTGAGAGCGTGCGTCGCGCCACGCGGTTTTGATCGGAAATAGATTCATGGTTCGGGGAAGTGCCGTTAGGAGAGCGTGGCCTCAGGTTGTTCGGAAGGCTGGTTCAGATAAGAATCACTATGGATGCGCCCCGCTTTCAGCCTGATGATGCGATCACACCGGCGGGCGAGTTCATTATCGTGGGTTACGATTACCAGCGTTGTACCCTGCTTCTTGTTCAGATCGAAAAGGATAGCCTCAACCTGGGTCCCTGTTTCGGTGTCGAGATTTCCGGTAGGCTCATCGGCAAAGAGGATGTCCGGTTTATTGATAAACGCCCGGGCTATGGCGACGCGCTGCTGTTCGCCCCCGGAGAGCTGCGTGGGATAGTGATGCAACCGGTGGCCGAGCCCGACCTCTTCGAGTAGCTGCTTCGCCTGCCGGTGAACGGGCGCATATTCCCCGCCCCGAAGCTCAACCGGTACCATAACGTTTTCCACCGCGGTGAGCGTGGGAATTAGCTGAAATGACTGAAACACAAAGCCGATATGCCGGTTGCGAATTCGGGCCAGATCATCCTCACTCTTGTTATCCAGGCGCTTTCCGCTAAGCTCAACGGTTCCGGAGCTGGGCTGATCGAGACCGGCGCACAGACCGAGCAAAGTTGTTTTTCCACTGCCCGAAGGTCCGGTTACAGCACAACTGATGCCCTGAGGAATGGTGAATGAAACGGCGTCAAGCACGGTAAGATCGGTGCCTGCGCTGCTATACGTTTTGGTGAGTTCGGAAACCGAAAGAATAGATGAGTCAGCCAAAATGGAAAGATGAAAACAAGGTGAATGAAGGTGAAGAGTACCGCAAAGAAAATACCAGTCAACCAGCTACGCTAAAAGGCGCAAAATGTTGGCCATCATAAACGAATATCCGAATC
>PXDL01000320.1 GCA_003566395.1 Balneolia bacterium
GCCTGCCGTTTTATTTAAAGCAAAACATTAATTTTAATTCAGAGGTTTCTATGAAAACGTTCAAAGCAAAACTAAGCCCGTTATTGTTTGTGTTTTCGCTGGTATTCAGTGCTGGTATTTTGTTTTTGGCGGGATACGATCTGGTAGCTAACTCGAGAGAAATTCACATCATCATCATGACGATCCTAATATCATGGCTCTTTCTCCTCCTACATTCGGTGAAGGAGTATAAAATTTCGAATAATAATCTAATCATTTCCAGACGAGGCGGATGGTCCACCGTCGTTGATTTGTCAGGACTCCGAGCTGCTCATTCTGATTCGAATTTAATATGGAAATCAGTTTCGTTATTCAGTTCCATGGGTGTTTTTGGAATAAATGGTTTCATATGGAATAAAAGCACCGGTATATATAAGATATTCCTTACCGAGCCTTCTAAGCTTGTATTACTTGAACTCCAGGACGGTAACAAAGTAGCAGTATCTCCAGAAGACCCGCAATCATTCCTGAGTTTGCTTAATGATGGATTTACCAACAAAACAGAGTGAGGTTTCCAAGCTTCGAAGTTTTTTTTTATTATTTTTATCACTGTAAGCTGATACTAATCTCTGTAGTACTGAGAATGCTTAGGATTTAAATCTACCATGAAACCCATCGCCCTACCCCACCTGACCCATGGCAGTAAAACCAACGGAAGAAGAAAAGAAATTGATTCTGGATCTTGTTGAGGAGCACCTTGATTTTTCAGTGATCAGCTTTGGGCAGGAGCTTCGGTCTGTGGTTAGAATTGATAAACGGCCCGCCATGTACGGAGGTAAAGGCGTGGTGTATTTGCTTCAAATGTTCGACAGACGGGAATTGGTTAATAACCGCATCGGCTGTTATATGGTGCTGCCCGAACAAGGAGACGAATCGGGGTTTCACACGCACGGGCCGCGAACCGAAGAGGAGCTTTATGTGGTAATGCACGGCACCGGCGTCTATCGCGATCGGAAGGGTGAGGACGGGCCGGTACGCGAGCAGAAATTATCCAAAGGCATGATAACATCGGTCAAATACGACGGCTACCACTCGGTTGAGAATACGGGCCGGGAGCCGCTTATTTTATTTGTGATTACGACGAACGAAGCCTGAAACCTATCATCACACCCACGGCAGGCGGTCCAAATCCACGTTTCCGCCGGTGAGGATGACGCCGGTTTTCTTTCCCTCGAACAGCTCCGGATGGCGGGCGATGCAGGCAAGCGGTACGCTGCAGGACGGCTCGACTATGATTTTCATGCGTTCCCAGATTTCGCGCATGTGATGAATAATGTCGGTTTCGCTTGCGGTGAGGATGTCATCTACATGTTTCAGGATAATCTCAAAAGTGAGCGGACCGAGGGAAGTCCGGAGCCCGTCGGCTACCGTATTTGGATTTTTGACCGGAACGAGTTCTTTTGTTTGAAATGATTCCCGGGCGTCCGCTGCCTGTTCCGGTTCGGCTCCGTAAACAGAAATTTCAGGATTCAGCAGCCGGGCCGACAGCGCAGAGCCCGATAGCAATCCGCCTCCGCCTACCGGAGCAATAAGCACCTCGGTATCCGGAAAGGCTTCGAGGAGTTCAAGTGCGGCGGTAGCCTGGCCCAGAATGACGTCTTCGTAGTTGTAGGGCGGAATGAAAACCGCGCCTGTTTTCTGATGAAGCGTTTGTAGCGCCAATTCCCTGTTTTCAAGGCCCGGCTTGCACAGGGTGATGATGCCGCCGTACGACCGAACCGCCTTTTTCTTGATTTCGGGAGCGTCTTCCGGCATCACAATATAAGCGGGGATTCCGCGAATGCCGGCCGCTCTTGCCAGCGCCGCGGCATGATTCCCGGATGAATGTGTAACAACGCCTTTTTGCGCTTTTCTTTCTTCCAGCTTCAGCACGGCATGAAGCGCGCCCCGGGCTTTGAATGATCCCGTTTTCTGGAAATTCTCACACTTAAAGCGGAATGTTCCCCTATAGGTGCTGTTAAAGTAGGCCGACTCAAGTACAGGCGTGCGATGAATATTTTCGCCCAGCAGACTACGGGCTTCCCGTATGTCTTCAATAGCGGGATTCATGTTGCGGTTGATTCGACGGCCTGATCGATTACGGTTTTCAGATCGGTGTATTCGAAAGGTTTGGAAACAACGAACATGGGCTCGGTCTGCTTCGCCCGGTCTATGGTCTCCGAGCTGGTGTTGCCTGTAAGGTATAATACCGGCACATCGGAGAATTCCCGGATTTTCTGCACGGTTTCAATTCCGTCATAATCACCGATAATTTTGATATCCATCAGAATGATATCGGGATTGGTTTCTCTGACTTTTACAACGGCTGCCGATCCGGATTTAACCATTGCAACCACTTCATGCCCCATTTTCTGAATCATTTTTTCGATCATCATCTGGAGCATAAACTCGTCTTCGACAATAAGTATTTTTTTCATCTTCTACCTTTGTACATAACAAAAAACGTGTACTGAATTTAATCAAAACAGTGAGTTAATCTGAACGTACTGTAGCATCCCGCCTTAGCGTATATGTTCAGATAAGACTTTTTAAGAACTACGGGCCGTCTGCAAGTTGCCCGCACATCATGAATATTTCTTAATATACGACAATTCAGCTACTCTTTTTTTCTTTCTTTTGTTCGGGTTTGGAGTTGTCGTCCGTCTTGTCTTTGATTTCAGCGGCTTTAGTAGAAATCTTGTCAGATATATCCTGAACTTTTCTCGCCAGACCGCTTTTGCGTTTACGGTGGTTCATGTCTGCTTTCCCAAGCAGGAATCCGTAGGGCTTCAGGGAGTCGACTTCATCAAAAATAACTTTAAGAACCGCACTGGCGGGAATAAAAAGAATCATCCCGATCAGTCCCCAAATTTGGGCTCCGATAAATATAGCCAGCAGCGTTACCAGGGGGTTCAGGCTTACCTGACTTCCTACAATCGACGGTGTAAACAAATTGCTCTCAAACAACTGGATGATATAAAACCCGACCAGCACGGCAAGGGGTATGAGCAGGGAATCCATGGTTACAAGGGCGTAAATAATCGGCAATATAGACCCGATAAGCGGCCCAACGAACGGAATCACATTCAGCATTGCGGCAAAAACACCGAAGAAAAACGCGTGTTTCACGCCAAGCATCCAGAGCATGGTGCTGTTCAACACTGCAAGGATACAGATTACGATGATCATCCCCAGAATGTAGTATTGAACAACCGACTTCACCTTATTTATAAGATGATGCATCCGATCGACCTTACCGTCTGAAAAAGCGCGGATAAAAAATTCTTTCAGAAAATCACGGAACAACAGCATCAGCACGATATAGACCGGAATGATGAAAAAGTTTGTGAGCGTGGTAGCCGCCGACAACACGCCGCGCGTAAGCGATTCCATGTTTTCGCTTACATAGTCTATAACATTTTCGGGGATGGTTGACAGCATCTCGGATACATCAAACTCCACATAATCCCCGGCCGTGCGCTCGAGATCCACAAGCAGGGCGCGCACCCGCTCCTCAACTAAATCCACGTCATCTACAAAGCCGCTGAGCTGGGTGTAGAAGAAAAGCACGGTAGCCGCTACCACGGCTAAGCCCAGCAGCAGACTCAGCAGGGCGGCAAAAATTCGCGGAATTTTCCAGTCTTCGAGCTTACCGCAAAGCGGAGACAACATAAGGGCAAAAAATACAGCCAGCATAACCGGGATCAGTACGGCTTTTGCCACGATCATCCCATAGATGATCAAACTGATTAACATCAGGATAAAGGTGAGCTTGATATACCAGGGCAGTATAAGTTGCTGCTGCATGAATTCTCTTTGTGTTACCTGAATTTCTGAAAGTCTGTGATGAAACTATCTTACCCGGCCCCGATGAAGTGCTCCAATAGCCGAAACACCTGAAGTAGCGCTGCAAATTTGTATATAAAAAAACATCCGGACCATGCGTTACATGGTCTTTACTTCCGGTAGCAGGATTGTGTTCAATGTATGAAAAAAATGCTTAATTGCATATATTTGGCTGTTTTTGACTTTGCAAAAAAACGGCACCGGCATACTCACCAAAATCACTACCCCTCAAACTCTTTTTTGATAACACTCTCTTTATGAAGTTCTTTACCCTCTTGCTGCTTGCTGCGGCACTACTCCAGTTTACTGTTCCTCAGGATGTTCAGGCGCAGCAATTTACATCAGACAAAAAACAATCTCTTACCGGTATCGAGGCTTTCTTACTGGTTGTGGAGTTTGCCGAAGATTCCGTTGAAATGGACGGGCTGAACCGTTCCGAGCTTGAAGTTCAGATAGCCCAGCGCCTGCGTCGTTCGGGAATCCGTTTGATGAACGAAGCCGAATGGTCGCGCGAGCGCGGCGTGCCTTATCTGTATGTCTATCTGAATACCGTTCGCAGCGAGCTCGGCTTTTACTCCTATCGCATTGAGGTAAAATTCAATCAGGAGGTTAACCCTGTACGTAACAGCGGTATCAGCTCCATGGCCAGTACCTGGGAAACCGGCCTTCTCGGGCTGATCGGCGTAAACCGGATTGAAAACATCCGGCCGGAAATATTGTCAATGGTGGACGAATTCATCCAGGATTATCAGGCGGTAAACCTGAATTAAACAGAGATTTCAATTACCTGAACTCAGTAGGACGGCATTATAATCGCCATCAGCAAGTACACGAATACGACCGTGCCACCGCTGATGAGTAGTCCTATCGCAGCAATTATACGCATAAGCGTGCTGTCCATATCGAAGTGTTCGGCGAGACCACCGCATACGCCGAATATCATTTTGTCGGTTGAAGAGCGTCTTAATTTTGCCATGATTCTAAACGTTTTGTGTATGATGCGAAGGCTCAGGCTTTACCACCGTTCGCCTTTTTTAGTGTGATGATGGTGCATTTTACGAAAACGGGATCTAAAAAGTTGGCCCGATTTCTATCATTGAGCCTTTCGTATTCCGTTTTCTTCAAGGTCGATGCGGCCCTCTTTTAACAACGCCCCAACCGCCGCTTTAAACGTGCGTTTGCTGATCCCGAACTCCCGTCTGATCACCTCGGCATCCGATTTATCATGATACGGCAGAAAACTTTCTTCCGCTTCATCCAGACGCTCGCTCAGCTCCTCAGCGGCGGCGCGAACCTCATCGTAGCCCGGACGCCGGAGCGTAAGGTCGATTTTGCCGTCTTCGCGAAGTTGTTTGATGTAGCCTTTTAACCGCTTACCAGGCCCTGCATTTCTGACGAGTTCATTCTGATAGAGGGTGCCGCTCAGCGGAGGATTTGTAAGGATGACGGCCTTGAGCCCGAGGTCTGTTTTTCTGGAAATCAGCAGCGGCACCTCCGTACCGGGTTCGGGAATTGCAGCGCGATCTTCATCCGGCACCGTATCCTTCGCAATCCGGTCCACACGCGTAGTTGCCGCAATTCGGCCGGTTTGCTCATCAACATAGGCATACATTACGTACCGCTCGCCTTTTTGAACCGGCTGAAGCTGCTCGGCATGCGGAATGAACAGATCCTTTGGCAAACCCCAGTCGGCAAACGCCCCTTTATCTCCCGCCGCCTTGATTCTCAAAAACCCGAATTCACCGACCTGAATAAGCGGCTTTTGCGTGGTAGCCGTAAGAAATCCGTCGTAATTATGATAGATGAAAGCCTCAACCTCATCGCCTTCATTCAGCTGTTCTGAAACTTCTTTTTGCGGCAGAAAAGCGGGACCGTCCGGCGTTTCGAGGTGATACCCGGTAGGTTCGATTTTTATTACAGTGTGTGATGTTGTTCTTCCGAGCCAGTTGTAGGATGTGTTCATCGGTATTGTAAGATTGCAGGATGATGGAAAACAGACGATTCATCACAAAACGGATGCGTCGCGCCTTGCCTCCGACTGAAAGTAAATACAGGCTCGATTAGTTACAAACGTGAGTTCGATATAAGGAGTTTAACACAAAACGTCCTCCCGCCGAAGGTGAACACGCGTCAAAAACTCTTTGACCAACTGACGATTACAAAACTGAATTTCTCTACTGAAGTCCGCGCCTAAGCTGTCTTTCGGTAAAATAGCGGTCGGGGATGGGTTCATCAAACGTGCGGTCTTTCCACCTGAGTTCGGTGCGCCGTTCTGCCTTAAGATCCCGCATCACCATAAGATCCGGACGCCATACGTTTTCCTTCACTTCCCGGTAGTCGGATGCCGTGAGTTCTTTGATGTGCTGATCGTTCTCATCGAAATAGTCCGCTTTGGTGAGGGCCAGTTTTTCGGCATCAACATAAAAATAGATAAAAGCATACTGGCTCTCATTTACCGGCACGGCACGAAGTTTAAAGTATTCCCCGGTTTCCTCCACCAGCTCGAACTCAAAGTCGTCCGGGTTTTGATTTCCAAGGTCTTCAAAGGTAAAATCACTTCCCATAAACCGGTCGTTTCGGCTGCTTCCGCTTACCGTTTGCACGCGTCCGACCGCAGGCAGATACAGGAGCTGCGTTTCAGTGCCTTCTTCATTCAGGTTCAGAAGGCCGGTTCCGCGAACATCGGCCGGTGATTCAAAAACCGTGAGCGTTTTGTTCACGTCGTCTCCGCTGTAGCTGTACATCTTCATACCACGGTTTCGCTCTCTTCCCCTTCGGTCGATTATAACCATTTCCATGCTCGACGTTTCATAGGTTACGGCACGCCTACGCTCATCGAGTTTTTCAAAAATTTCCCGTGCCCTTTCGTCCTCCGTTTGCTGAGCCGTTGCATGTTCAGGTTGGAGGGCAAGTATTATGGCCGCAACAAACATCAAAGCGGCGCTACAAGTAAATCTCATCTGCTGTAAAATTTTGTGGATTATTAGATGAAAGCCGTGAATCACGAAGTTTTGTATTCTGAAAGTGATGTGCGAAGCTTATTGATAACGAACATCAGGCACGTAAACATTGTCCGCTTCCAAAGCATTCACCCCAAAACGGTTAACCCGAAGTAATGGACCGGACGGTGCTTAAATCATGTTGATGTTCGTTTAACGTTACCCTACATTCATCGAAATCCGATTACAGAACGTAGCTTTGACATTTCCACACCGGCGCTCTTTCTGTTTTTCCGGCCTTTTTCCACGGTATTCATTTATTATGCTGATTCCCCTGATTTGGCTCGCAGCCGGCCTTTTTTTGCTTACTTACGGAGCCGACCGCCTTGTGGCAGGCAGCAGCGCCGTGGCCCTGCGCACCGGGATATCTCCGCTGCTGATCGGCTTAACTATTGTAGCTTTCGCCACCAGCAGCCCGGAATTGTTGGTCAGCATAGTTGCTGCGTTTCAGGGGAAATCAGCCATTGCGATCGGCAACGTGGTGGGATCAAACATTGCCAACATCGGCCTGGTACTCGGAGTTGCGGCCTTAATTTATCCGGTTCGCTGTGAAAGAACGACCTTAAACCGGGAAGTTCCGCTCATGGTAGCGGTGGTCTTTTTTCTCTTTGTGCTGATGTACAACGATATGATTACCCGCTACGAGGGAATTGCACTGGTGCTTCTGCTTATCGCGTTTATGCTTTATCAAATCCGGGTGGCACGTATTCAGATGCACAAATTCGAGGAGCAGGTCAACGAAGTTTTGGCTCACAAAACCGTACCTGCCTGGCTGGCCGGTTTGTATATCGTGCTGGGCGGCGTTTGCCTTTATTTCGGATCGGAAGCCTTCCTGCTCGGAGCCGTAGCAATTGGTGAGATGCTGGGAATGAGTGAAGCTGTAATCGGCCTCACCATTATTTCGGTGGGCACCAGCCTTCCCGAACTTGCCACGACCGTGATCGCTGCGATAAAAAAACAAACCGGGATGGCGCTGGGCAATATTATCGGGTCCAATATTTTCAATGTGCTGGCCGTGCTTGGCATCACCGGCACTATTATTCCGCTGCACAGCGGAGATATAAACTACATCGACCTTACGGTGATGCTCCTTTTTTCGGCAGGTATCTGGGCGCTGCTTTTTATGATGCGCCGCCTGAACCGGATCAGCGGTTTGGTTCTGCTTTTCGGATACCTCGCCTATATGTGGTATCTGCTCCTCTAATCTATTTCCGGACAGGATTCAGCCGCGACAAAAAGGAGGGCGACGGATCCGGAAAAACGCCCTCCCGGACCGAGCGGATATCTTCCACCGATACAAAAGCACCGGGGTTATACTTTTTGACGATCTGCTGCACCTTCTCCAGATCTTTCCGCTTGATAATGGTCAGAATCAGCCGCACCATTCCGCTTCGTCCGGTTGCAGCAACGGTGGTAACGCCGTATCGGTTTTCGCGAAGCACATCGGTCAGCTCCGCAGCGTCTTCATGGGTGATGATACGCAGGCACAATAAGCCGATAGCCAGTTTCCCTTCAATATAAATACCCACGTAATTTCCCATAGCGAAGCCGCCGGCAAAAGCGATAAACGAGACCCAGTTCCCCAGATTTTGAATAATCTGACTGATAGCTATAAGCCAGATCAGTGACTCGAAAAAACCGATAACGGCCGCCAACTTCCGCATGCTCCGGGAAACATAAATGATGCGTAAGGTGCCGAGTGATTGATCAACAATACGGGCCAAAAAGATGAGCAGCGGCAGAATAACCCAGGCAAACCAGTCGAACGGAGCCGGAAAAATGAGATCGTCCATAGAATGAAAAAATTACAAACAGAGTGATGAAACAGCTTTCTAAGATACGGGTATTTTAAGCGCTCCGATATCAAAAAGAGATATATGCATCACATTTATTTTGATGAGTCGTTTAGGTCACCAACAGTATATATAAGATATAGAGCGGAAAGATCACTATAATTTTAACAATCCAGAGTTTGAAAAGTTTGCGGCCAAATTGCCTCCGGCTCTTTGTAGTAGCGTAATCTCAAATTCGAAATAGTGCCAAAATCAAGTTATATTAGGTTTAATCGAAAAATAGCTCATAAAATTCAACACTTATGAAAGTAGAAGACCCCTTGTTTGACTTTTTTGATTCAACCTTAGATTATCGAATTGAAAATGGTGACGCTTTAAGTACTTTGAGTAATATCGAAAGTGGCAAATTTGATTTAATAATCACATCACCACCTTACAATATTGGAAAATCTTACGAAACCAAAACGACGATTGAAAACTATCTTGAGACACAAGAAGAAATAATTTCTGAATTAGTTCGAGTTATGTCTCCCAAAGGGAGTCTCTGTTGGCAAGTTGGCAATTACGTTGACAAGGGAGAAATATTCCCTTTAGATATATTTTACTATCAAATATTTAAGAAATTAAATTTAAAACTTCGTAATAGAATTATTTGGCATTTTGGACACGGATTACATGCCTCAAATAGATTTTCTGGACGCTACGAAACTATTCTTTGGTTCACCAAAACAGATGATTACATTTTTAATTTGGATAATGTAAGAGTTCCGGCCAAGTATCCCGGAAAAAAACATTTTAAAGGTCCCAAGAAAGGCCAACTGTCAGGCAATCCTAAAGGCAAAAATCCATCTGATATTTGGGAGATTGTTATACAGGATTGGGAAAAAGGACTTTGGAATATACCGAATGTCAAGTCTAATCATCCAGAAAAGACAGAGCATCCTTGTCAATTTCCAATTGAGTTGGTTGAAAGATGTATACTTGCTCTGACAGATAAAAATAGCTGGGTATTAGACCCATTTGCTGGAGTTGGATCAACTGTTATAGCTGCTATAAAAAACAATAGGAACGCATTAGGTATTGAAAAAGAGAGGGATTATTGTAAAATGGCATACGATCGTATAAATGATTTAAAAGAAGGCAGATTAAGAATGAGGCCTATTAATAAGCCGATACATAAACCCACAAAAAAAGATAAGATTGCTCAACGTCCCAAGGAATGGCTTGAACTTGATTTAAATGGTGGAAAATAAATGAGAATAGCCCAAAAATACTCTCACCTAAATGGTGAAGAGTACTTAATCGTACATCATAATGAATTGTATAATGAGATTAAAGAAGTAATATCCTCAATAAACGCTGATGATTTTCGCACTAAAATTAGTAAGGAGATTCGAAAAAAAGGCATCAAACTTCTTTCTCCTATAGACTTAAACAAGGCATTCAATCAAGAATTTAACAAAAAGGGTTGGGCAGAAAGTAGATACAACTACTATATCACTCTTAATAGAGAGTTGATGGAGAAGTCAATACTTATGCCAGCTAAAGAGCAGAAAGATTTTTTGATAAAAAGCGGAGAAAAAGAGCCTATTTATAGTTACAATCAAACGGATTTTGTAAAAGATAAAATTGCGGTTGAGATTCAATTTGGCAAATATGCATTTGTTGCTTTTGATCTCTTTGTAAAACATATGCTGTTTTACTCTGGTGGTGTAGTAAATCTTGGGATAGAAATTTTGCCAACAAAAGAAATGCAGAAGCAAATGAGTAATGGTGTAGCTTATTTCGAAGGCGAGGTTTATAACGTAATGAGACAAGGAAGAAATAGTCCACCTGTTCCATTGTTGATTTTGGGTATTGAACCATAGCACTTAGAATAGAACTTTTACAACTGTAATTGTACACTGGCTTATAACACGCATATCGTACGGATGAGTGAGCATATGTTGCTTTAATTCTTTGGAGGTCACCCGCTGCACAAATACCGGACAGATATATGTAAGGGGTAAGACGCCCGGAAATACGCTATATTGGTTTCAGTTTATTATCATTGCGCGTCTCCCCTATCATCATGAAAAAAAAAGTACTAATCATCTCTGCGGGACTGCTTGTTCTTATCCTGCTCGCTGTTGTCCTGCTGCCACGTGTTTTTATCGACGGGGACACGGCTGCGGGCTGGATTCAGGACGGGCTTGGCGAACCCTTTCGCGCCGAGATGGGTGATATCAGCATTCAACCGCTGCGCCGGAGCGTCGTGCTCAGCAATGTTGTCATCACACATGCCGACGGAGACACCCTGTTTACAGCCGAAAAAATTGCCGCCCGCGGGATTGGCATTTTTGCGGCTGTTCAGCAAAACATCCATATGAATCGGCTTCAGGTATCCGGCTTCGCCCTGCACGAGGCGCTGTTCGAACTTGAAACCGATCAGTCCGGGAATGATGATGAGCAGGATTTGCCTGATGTCCGCATCAACCGGTTTTCGCTTGATGAAGGCGAAATTGCCATTTCTTTTCAAGACGGGCAAACCTCAAGGATAACCGGAATTTTCGTTGAGTCAACTGTTAACACGCGCCCCGATGAATGCAGTGATTGCAGCCCGGATGCCTATTTCAGCAATGTGTCGGTGGCCGTCGGTTTTGTCCGTATTCCGTTTTTCGGCAACAGAAATCACTTTACGGTAGAATCGCTGCGGTTTAATGAGCGGGAACAGTCGCTGAGCATCGCAAAAATGGGCCACACCTCACCCTTGTCCGAACAAGATTTTTTTCGCTCTCTGACCTATCGCTCCGATTATATTATCGCCGGATTGGAAGATCTCGATATACGGGAAATAGATATTCAAAAGCTTCGTACAGGATCGGGTCTCAGCGCGGAATATATGTCGTTAGGGAACCTGGATGTGCATGTGACAATGGACCTCCGTTATGAAAAAGACCCGGATACCGAAGCTTCGACTATGCCCATGAGAGCCTTTCGGGACCTGGAGCAAGACTTCAGCGTGCGCCGGATGAATGTCGATCATGCCGATATCCGATACTCCGAATATGCCCCTGACGGCGTTCGTACCGGCACCATCTGGTTTGCCTCAACAACGGCGGTCATCACCGATATAGACAACCGAAGCGAAGAGCCGGCCATTATCCGGGCCGAATCCATGCTTGAAGATGCCGGGAAGATTCAGGTTGAAATACGCATGTCGGCCGATGATGAAGGCACGCTTACCGAAATAGACGGTGAACTCGGGGAATTCGACGTCACCCTGCTAAACCGGATACTCCTTGATCTTGAGGGCATCCGAATCAAAAACGGCAAAACGCATCACGTAGATTTTTCATTTGCGATGAATGACATCACGGCCGACGGTAACTTTCGTGCCCGGTATGAAGGCCTTGAGATGGAAGTGGTGGATAAAGACGATTACGGACAAGGTTTTTTCAATACGCTTGAAAGTTTTGTGCTTAACGAAGCGGCCGTCCGGAAAAACAGTGAAGAAAACGGCGAAGAATACCGTGAAGGCACCATAGATCAGGACCGCGTACCTGAAGACAGCTTTTTTAAATATATCTGGGTAAGTCTGAGAAGCGGAATTATTGATGTAATTGTCAGGCTGTAAAATGCGGGGATTTTCCAGTCACAAATCACCCATATCCCGCTCTTCAAGGGCATCGGCTATATCGCTTTTTTCGGTATAAAACGGCTTCCATTTGGCAGGATCATCGGGTGGTGTGAGCAGCGACACTCCGATGAGTGCGATAAGTGAAGCCCCGGCGGCCGGTAGCACAATATAGGCTTCGTTCAACAGAGGCTCCGTAAGCACGTTGTTCAAAATCGTGATCAGCGCGGTAACGCCCATGCCCGTAGCGATGGAAGCGACGCCTCCTGCCGTTGTGACCCGTTTCCACAGGAAGGCGGCAAGCAGCGCGGGCGTGAGTCCGGCCCCGATCATCGTATAAGCGGTAAATGCCATCGCCAAAATGGTATCAAACTGAGTGAGCATCATCCAGGCGCAGATACCGAGCAAGAGAACCATCAGCCGCTGAAAAACTACCACCTGCTTCTCGGTGGCGTCGGGACGCACAAACCGCTGGTAAATATCGCGGGTCAAATTGGTGGAAGGCGCCAGTAAAAAGCTGTTTCCCGTAGAGGTGATAATAGCCACGGCCGCACAGATAAGCAGCAGTCCGCCGGCCACAGGAATACCGACTTCGGTTCCGTAGCGGGCGGTATGTAGTATAACCTGCTCGGCATTTTCCACAGCCAGATAAAATGCCGAGCCAACTTCCAGGCTATTGAAATGACTAAAGGCCAGAATCGCTACAGAGGCGATAGCCGTTTCTACGATGATGGTGCCGATTACCCACCAAATCACGGCATGTTTGGCCGCTTTCTCACTTCGGGCCGAAAAGAATTTCTGATACATATTCGATTCGCCCATAAGCAGCAGCAAGGTGGGCAAAAAGACGCCCATCGCCCAGAGAAAATTATGATCGCCGAACACCGAAAAGAGTTCCGGACGCAGTTCCGTGGCAACATATTCAGCGCCGCCCAGATTGAAATAGATCAACGGAACCGCAAGCACTACCGCGAGGGTAATCACCGCCCCGTTAATGATATCCACCGAAACGATAGACAGCATGCCTGCAAAAGCGGTAAAGAGTACGATGAAGGCGGCCGTCATCAAAATACCCTGCCACTGAGGAATACCGGCAACCAGCTCCAGCACAAATGCACCACCCATAAACTGATAGCCCACAATAGTGGTGTAGGCGATGACGATTACGATGGTGCCGAGAATACGGGCGTATTTATTGTAGCGCAGCTCCAGAATATCGGGCACGGTGTACTGCGAAATGCGCCTGACCCGCCCGGCAAGAAAAAATACCAGAATGATGCCCACCCAGGCACCGGCCGCCATCCATAGTTCGGAAAACCCCACCTGCGCGGCAAGTCCGGCCCCGGCAAGCAGTCCGCCAGAACCGATCCACGTACACAACAGGGTAGCTACCAGCTTATAGGTCGGCACTTTGCGCCCGGCCACCATAAAATCGTCCTGACTCTTTATGGCGAAGCTTTTCACGAAGGAAATGCTCAGCAGCAGAATCAGATAGCCGATTACGACCCAGAAAAAAATGCCCATCAGGCGGAGGAGTTAGTTTGTTGAAGTTAAGATCAGCTGTATCCGAATATGACGGCGAGCACGATCACCACGGCACCTGCGCCGAGCAGTTTTAGCAGGAGCGGGAAGCAGAACCGGAACCAGCGGTCGTAAGGCACACCGGCCATGCCGAGAATACCCATCAGCACGGCGTTGGTGGGAACCAACATATTGGCAAAACCATCACCGAAAAGAAAAGCCAGTACCGCAATCTGGCGCGAAATTCCCAACAGATCGCTTAGAGGCGCCATCAGCGGCATAGTTACAAATGCCTGACCGCTGCCGGAGGGTACAAACAGGTTCAGAATTGTCTGCATAATCATCATTCCCACACTTGCTAATTCCGGCCCGACCGTCGAAAGCGGGATGGACAAGTAGTGAACAATGGTATGAAGTATTTCGCCGTCTTCCATCATCAGGGCAATGCCACGGGCCACGCCTACGAGGAGAGCCGTTTCGGTGAGGTCTTTGGCGCCCGACACAAATTCCCTTGCCGTCACATTCGGCCCGATTTTTCCGATAATGGCCGTCACGACACCAAGAATCAGAAATGCGGCTCCCAATTCAATAAGGTACCAGCCGAGGGTCGCGATTCCCCATACAGCCACGCCCAGAGCCGCCAGAAAAGAGATCAAAATTAATACATGTCGCAGGGTAAGTTCGGGATACGACTGGGGAGGCGTTCCGGCATCGGGAGGTTGAATTCCGTGCATGAGGCTGGAGGCCGGATCCAGCTGTACTTTTTTGGAATAGCTCCAAACATGATGGGCGCCGATCATCACAAAAGGAAGCAGAATTCCCAGGCGAAGCTGCCATCCGGAGTACGTGGGCAGTTCGGCTACTCCCTGTGCCACTACCACCGTGTATTGATTGAACGCTGCGGTTCCGTAGCCTATCCCATATCCGGCCACTACAATTCCCACGGCCGTCATGGCGTCGAGCTTCATCGCCTTGCACAAGGCAACCAGAATGAGTACGAAGGGAATGTACTCGCCCGAAGCCCCCATGGCGCTCGACGCAAGTGCGAAAACAAAGATAACGGCAAAGATCAAGACCTGCGGACGATCACCCAGGTTTTCAAGCAGACGCCCGAGCAGCGCATCCACGGTGCCGGTTTTGCGAATCACCGCCAATACCCCGCCGATGATAAAAAGGAAGAAAATGATATCCTGAGCGGCGGCGAAGGCACGCGGAATACCAGTGAATAGATTCATCGGGCTGAGGTAAAACGGCTCGTCGGTAACCTGATACGAGCCCGGCAGCACAACTTCACGCCCGGCCTCATTCAGCTCGGTATCGAACGAACCCTGAGGTATGATCCAGGTTGCCACAAGGGCAGCGACCATAAGAATAAACAACAGCGTAAGAGTATGCGGCATTTTAAACTTCATAAGCAGCGGACAGCGTTTGGGTTTGTCGGTTCATTCGGGGGATAGACTGCTGGAAAGCGTCGCACATATTCGGCCGGCTTCAGCCTTCACAAATACAAAAAAGCAATTGGTGAAAATAGCCAGCCCGGTTGTCATCACCAAACATCCTTATCACC